>NZ_JBHSQJ010000122.1:79203-156020 GCF_042658505.1 Streptacidiphilus monticola
GCACCGCTCGGCGACCGTGTTGGTCCGTGCTCAGAAGCCGAGGTCGCCGGCCCCCCGGTTGATCGTGTAGTTCCCCGGGTTGTTCAGTCCCCCCGAGGCGGCCCCCGACACGGTGACGGCGGTGGCCGTCATGCTGCCGGTGACGTTCTCGATGTCGATGCCCCAGGTGCCGGCGCCCGCGAAGGTGTCCCCGCTCAGTTCCAGGTTGGAGATCTGCTTGCCGTAACTGAGCAGCAGTCCCTGGTAGCTGCTGTCGTTCGCGGTGTTTCCGTCGAGGTGGACGGGTTGGGTGAGGTCGTAGTTGACGGCGTAGACCCACAGCGCGCCCAGTGCCGAGCCCCAGTTGGAGTTCCATGAGCCGGCTCGGGTCAGCAGGTTCCCCGACACGGTGGTGGGGCCGGAGAAGCCGGGACCGTAGGCGTTGCTGACGGTGATGCCGGAGCCGAAGGCGACGGTGTCGCTGACCCGGTTGGAGCGAACGGTGTTGTCCGCGCCGCTGTAGACGCCGATGCCGTTCGCCTGGATCGGTGAGGAGACGGTGTTGTAGGCGACGTCGCTGCCGGTGACGGTGCCGCCTTCGGAGTCGAGGGCGATCTCGTCGTCGCCGGTGTTGCGTACCTCGCACTGGTCGACGCGGACCCCCGTGCTGCCTCCGTGGACGTGGATGCCGTCGGCGAAGACGTCGCGGACGCGGACGCCGCTGATGTGCAGTCCGGTGCCGGGCACGGCCCAGATGCCGACCTTGGTGTGCTCGATCCAGACGTCGGAGATGAGCGATCCGGCGGCGAAGCTGCCCTCGATGCCTGCGGCGCCGCTGTCGTTGTTGCGTGAGGTCTGGTCGCCGAGGATGCTCAGGTCGGCGATCTGGACGACGCCTCCGGTGGAGTACAGGCCGCCGCTGCCGTTCTCGGCGGTGGACTTGAGGACGGTCCGCCATGGGCCCGCGCCGCGGACGGCGACGCTGCCGAGGTTGATCCGCCCGGAGATGAGGTAGGTGCCCGGCGGGAACCACAGACCGGTTCCGGTGCCGGACAGTGCGGCGAGCGCGGTGTTGACGGTGTTGGTGGCGTCGGCGGAACTGTCGGGGGTGACGCCGTAGTTGGTGACCGAGACGAAGCCGGCGGGCATGGTGGGCGCCGGGTCGACCTGTTCGGTGTCCAGGACGTCGAGGGTGTAGGAGGCAGCGGTGTCGGCCGCGTCCTTCTGGAGTTTCAGCACGGTGCCGGCGGGCCAGTCGCCGATCAGCGCGTGCACCTCGTCGTAGAAGTGGTGGGCGGGCCCGCTGCTCGGGTTGCGGGTGTCGTAGTACCCGCCGCCGTAGAGCCAGGAGTACTGGCTGGTGAGCGTGAGGTCCTGGAGCTTGGTGCCGTTGGCGTAGAGGGCCAGTGGGGCGGTGGCGGTGGAGCCGTCGGGGTTGCCGGGGATGGAGTAGCGCACGGTCAGTGCGTTGGCCGGCTTGGTGAGCGTGATCTGCAGGTACTGGCCGGTGGCGGTGAGCTGGACGGGCTGGCGGGCCGTGGCCTCGGCCTGCAGGCTCGGGTAGCTGCGGCTGGGGGCGAGCACGGTGCCGTTGGTCTGCGCGGACGCGGCGGGGTATTCGGTGTAGGGCAGGGTGGCTCCGGTGGCGGCGAGTGCGCTGCCACCCGTGACGGTCAGGTCGTCCAGGGCGACGCCGGAGCCGTTGTCGGCGCTGTCGGCCTGCAGGCCGATGAGGTTGATGCCGCTGCGCAGCGGCACGTTCTGGGTGACGGTCAGCCAGCCGCTGCCGGTGGGCAGGCTGAGCTGCTGGTTGCGGATGCCGTCGAGGTAGAGGGAGAGGGTGCGGGTGGCGCCGGTGGCGTTGGCGTACCGGAGGGTCAGCGGGTAGCTGCCGGTGGTGGGGGCGGCGACGGTCACGGTGGCTCGGGCCCCGCTGCTGAAGCCGGTCAGGTATCCGCTGCCCGTGTAGCCGGCGAGGGAGGTGGCGAGGGCTGGGCCGCCGGTGGTGAAGGCGGTCTCCGCCTCGTAGAGCTGCCCGCTGGGCGGCGGCGTGCTGGAGGAGGAGGCCGACGGGGACGGTGAAGGCGAACCACCGGCTCCGCCGGTGGTGTCCAGGGTGATGCTGTCGAGGTTGACGTTGCCGGTGTCGGTGGAATCGAAGCGGTAGGCAAGGGAGTTGGCGCCTGCGGCCAGGGTGACCGTCTCGGTCTCGGTAGCCCAGGTGTTCCAGTCCGCCGTCGCGGGCAACGACACCTGCTTGACCTTCGACCCGCCGACGTACAGGGACAGCGTCATCGTCGCGCCGGTGCCGTTCGCGTAGCGCAGCGCGACGCTGTACGCCCCCGCCGCCGGCGCCTGCACCGAGAACGTCGTCGCCGCCGAACCCTTGTCGGCGTCGGTGTACCCGGCCACGAACCCGCTTCCCGTGTAGCCGGAATGGTCGCTCGCGACCACCGCACCACCCGACAGCGAGGCGCTCTCCGCCTCGTAGCGGGTCGTGGCGGTCGCGCTGGCTCGGGGTGCGGACCAGGTGATCAGGGCGAGGAGGAGGCCGAGGGCGGCGGGGACGCCGAGCCCGGCGGCGCGGACGCGCCGTCGGGGCATGGCTGGGGACAGGGGTGGCATGGGGCGCTCCGAGGGTGGTGGGGGCGGGGGCGGGAAACGGAGCGCACAGTAGTATTCAGGACGGGATGCTGCAATAGGTCGTTCTGATGACGCAATTAATGGACTGTTCGGCCGGAATATCCTACTCCGCTTGCACGGCGGCCCGCAGCATCGGCGCCTGTCCCGTCGATCGGCGGACCACCAACTCCGGTTCGTGGAGCAGCTCTTTCGGCGTGGGGGCGTTGCCGCTGATCTGGTTGAGCAGCAGCGAGACCGCGGCGCGGGCCATGGCCTCGATCGGCTGGCGCAGAGTGGTCAGCGGCGGGTCGGTGTAGTTCATGAAGACGGAGTCGTCGAAGCCCACCACCGACACGTCCTCGGGCACCGACAGACCCGCCCGCCGCACGGCCCGCACCGCGCCCAGGGCCAGCACGTCACTGCCGCAGATCAGCGCGGTGCAGCCGGCCTCGACCAGTTCGGCCGCCACAGCCGTGCCGCCCTCGAAGGAGAACAGGGCGTGGCCGATCCGCGGTCGCACCCCCGCCTGCTGACTGAGCTTCCGGTACGCCTCGGCCTTGTGCAGCGAGGGCGCGTGCTCGGCCGGTCCCACGAGCAGGCCGACGTCCTGGTGCCCGAGCGAGCGCAGGTGCGCCCAGGCCTGCTGCACCGCGGACGCGTCGGAGGTGCTGACCTGCGGGAAGCCGGTGTAGTCCACGGCGGCGTTGACCAGGACCACCGGCACACCCCGGTCCAGGAGTTGACGGTACTCCTCCTCGCTGAGGCCCCCGCAGAAGACCACGCCGGACACCTGCTGGTCGAGCAGCATGGTCACGTACTCGGCCTCGCTCAGTCCGCCCGCGGAGCGGGTGCACAGCACCGGCGTGAAGCCGAGCTGGACCAGGGCGCCGCCCACTACCTCGGCGAGCGCGGGGAAGATCGGGTTCTGCAGCTCGGGAAGCACAAGGCCCACCAAGCGGGCGCGTACGCCCCGCAGTTGGGTCGGCCGTTCGTAGCCGAGGACGTCCAGTGCGGTGAGCACCGCCTGTCGCGTGCTGTCGGAGACGCCCGACTTGCCGTTGAGGACCCGGCTGACGGTCGCCTCGCTCACGCCGACCTTGCGGGCCACTTCAGCGAGTCTGCGAGTCATGGCAACGGAGTATGTCAGCTTTCTGCGTCGGCTTGCACCTGTCCTGAATCAGATTTCTTCCATAGGTAGATTCCTTGCGTAAGTTGGTCGAACTCTTGCGGAGCGCCACCGCCGGGTCCTAGCTTGAGCACCACGCCGGGCCGCAGCAGCCTCAGAACACGGCTCTGAGCTGCGCTTTCGCCCGGCCAGCAGCCGCAGACCACCACCTCCAGGGGCCCTCATGACTCACCATCGGACGGGCAGCAGAAGCCGCACCGCCCTCGCCGCTCTGCTCGCCGCCGGCATCACCCTCACCGCCGCCGCCTGCGGCAGCTCCTCCGACGGCAAGGCGACCTCATCCGCCGACGGCGTCGTCACCATCACCGTCAACGACGAGCCTCCGGCCACCGACCCCGTCCACCGCAAGAACTTCCTGGCCGACGTGGCCGAGTTCGAGAAGCTCCACCCCAAGATCAAGATCGTCCCGCACGAGGGACAGATGGACCCCCAGACCTTCTCCGCCAAGCTGGCCGGCGGCCAGCTGGAGAACGTCTTCTACGTCTACTTCACCGACCCCGCCGGACTGATCGCCAAGCACCAGGCAGCCGACGTCACCCCCTACCTGGACGGCTTCCCGCAGATCAAGCAGGTCAAGCCGGAGCTGCTCAAGGTCTTCCAGGACACCCAGGGCCACACCTACGGCCTGCCCGAGGGCAACTACAGCATGGGCCTGGTCTACAACCGCAAGCTGTTCACCCAGGCCGGGCTCGACCCCGACAACCCGCCCACCACCTGGGACCAGGTCCGCACGGACGCCCAAAAGATCGCCGCGCTCGGCCACGGCATCGCCGGCTACGGCGACTACAGCAAGTCCAACACCGGCGGCTGGCACTTCACCGCCGAGATGTACTCACGCGGCGGCGACGTCGCCAAGCAGGACGCCGGCGGCAGGTGGACCGCCGACTTCGACAACGCCACCGGCCGCGCGGTGCTCCAGCAGCTGCACGACATGCGCTGGACCGACAACTCCATGGGCCAGCGCCAACTGCTCGAATGGGCCGACCTGCTGCAGATGATGGGCGCCGGCAAGCTCGGCATGTACGTCGCCACCTCCGACAACATCCCCACCATCGTCGGCCAGTACAAGGGCGTCGCCACCGACTTCGGCCTCGGCCCGATCCCCGGCGGCCAGGGCACACTCGCGGGCGGCGGCGGCTTCATGTTCAACCCCAAGGACACCCCCGAGCAGATCAAGGCCGGCCTCGCCTGGCTCACCTTCAAATACGACAACCCCGACCGGATCGCCCTGGGCGTGCAGCGCGACGCCCAGGCCAAGCTGCCCGTCGGCCTGCCCGAGCCCAACCTGTGGACCGGCACCGCCGCACAGACCCGCGCCGACGCGGTGAAGGCCAACGCGAACCTCCCGGCCGCCAACTACCAGAAGTTCGTGGACGCTTCGGCGACCATCCCGCTGCATCTCGAGCCGCCGAACGCACAGCAGATCTACGCCGTCCTCGACACCGTCATGGCGCAGATCCTCACCAACAAGGACGCCGACATCGACACGCTGCTGTCCACCGCCACGACCCAGGTGAACAGCATCCTCGCCACCGTCAAGTAGCCACCGCCGCAAGCCCGTCCGGAGCCGGGGTGCCCTCCCGGCCCCGGACGCCCCCGACCGACCGCAGATCCGCACAGAAGGGCCCCGCCCGGTGACCACCACCACCGTCCCCGCCCCGGCCGTCGCCCCGCCGCGACCTGCCCGCTCCGCCCGCAGGGACCGGCTGCGCCGGCGCGCGGGCGACAACCTGATGGCCTACTGCTTCCTGGCCGCCGGCATCGTCTGCTTCGCCCTCTTCTCCTGGTACCCGCTGATCCGCGGCATCGTCCTCAGCTTCCAGCAGGACAACCTGGTCACCCCGCCCACCTGGGTCGGACTGCAGAACTACCGCACCCTGTTCAGCGACCCACTGTTCCTCACCGCCTGGAAGAACACCGCCGAGTTCACCGGCCTGGCCCTGCTGCTCGGCTACGCCGTGCCGCTGGCCATCGCGATCCTGCTCAACGAACTGCGCCACTTCAAGGGCTACTTCCGCATCGCCGTCTACCTGCCGGTCATGCTGCCGCCCGTGGTCGGCGTGATGCTCTGGCAGTACTTCTACGACCCCGGCAGCGGCCTGTTCAACACCCTGCTGCACGACGCCCACCTGCCCACCTCGCAGTGGGTGCAGTCGCCGCACACCGCCATGCTCTCCCTGGTCCTCGTGTCCACCTGGGCCAACATGGGCGGCGCGACACTGATGTACCTGGCCGCCCTGCAGTCCGTCCCCGGCGAGCTCTACGAGGCCGCGGAACTCGACGGAGCCGGCATGTGGCGGCGCATCCGCCATGTCACGCTGCCCCACCTGCGCTTCATCATGCTGGTGCTGCTGCTCCTGCAGATCATCTCCACCATGCAGGTCTTCGTGGAGCCCTTCCAGCTCACCGGCTTCACCGACCCCGACACGATCACCGTGATGACGCTGATCTACCGCTACGCCTTCGCCGTCAACAACGACTTCGGCCTGGCCGCCTCCATGAGCGTGCTGCTCTTCGCCGTCCTCGGCGTCTTCGCCGCCCTCTACCTGCGCCTGACCCGAGAGACCGACTGAGGGGCCGCACCGATGACCGTCCGCAGCCTGATCTCCGAGCAGCAGCTCGCCCGCCCGCGCAACCGCGCCCTCTACTTCACCGTGGTCACCGTGACCATCGTGGCCTTCGCCGCCGCCTTCCTCTTCCCGATCTACTGGATGGCCACCGCCGCACTGGAGACCCCCACCGAGTTCGCCGCCGCCACCCCCACCCTGCTGCCCAAGTCCGTGCACCTCCAGGCCTACAGCGACGCCTGGAGCCAGATGGACCTCGCGCACTTCTTCCTCAACACCGTCTACTACGCCCTCGGCGGCTGGTTCGTGCAGCTGGCAGTGGACGTCAGCGCCGCCTACGCCCTGTCCAAGCTCCGGCCGGCCTTCGGCAAGGCCGTCTTCGCCGCCATGCTGGCCAGCCTGATGCTGCCGGCCGCCGCGCTGCTCGTCCCCGCCTACCTGACCGTCTCCGACCTGCCGGTCCTGCACATCAGCCTGCTCAACTCCCCCTGGGGACTGTGGCTTCCGGGCGCGGCCAACGCCTTCAACGTCTTCGTGCTCAAGCGCTTCTTCGACCAGATCCCCGCCGAACTGCTCGACGCCGCCCAGATCGACGGAGCCTCCCGGCTCCAGGTGCTGCTGCGGGTCGTGCTGCCGCTGTCGCGCCCGGTGCTGGCCGTCATCTCGATCTTCGCGATCATCGGCATCTGGAAGGACTTCCTGTGGCCGCTGCTGGTGCTGCAGGACCCCGACAAGCAGACGCTCGCCGTCGCCCTGCACCGGCTGTCGCTGTCCAGCTCGCAGATCCCGGTCACCGAGTTCATCGCCGGACTGGCCATCGCCGCCGCACCGATGATCGTGCTCTTCCTCTTCTTCCAGCGCCACATCCTCGGCGGCCTGTCCGCCGGGGCCGTGAAGGGCTGAACCGCCGGCTCAACCACCGGCCCTCGAACCCCTCGGAGTCACCCCATGAACCGAGCGCTCGCCGCCGCGCTCCTCGCACTCCCCCTGCTGACCGCCGCCACCCCGCTCCCCGCGACCGCGCACCACCGGCAGGCCGGCGCCGACCTCCCCTTCGTCGAGGAGAACGCCGCCACCAGCCCCCACGCCCGCACCAACGGGACGATCCTCGGCCCCGACTACCACTACGGCACCCTCGCCGCCGAGGCCACCGGCCGCACCGCCGTCCAACTCACCGGCCAGGGCAGCTACGTGTCCTTCCGGCTCACCCGCCCGGCCAACGCCGTCGACTTCCACTACGCCCTGCCCGACTCCCTGCACGGCGGCGGCATCACCGCCCCACTGCACCTGTACGTGGACGGGCACGCGGTCACCGCGCTCGACCTGACCTCGCAGTACAGCTGGCTCTACGGCAACTACCCCTTCAGCAACCGCCCGAGCGTCGGCAAGCCCGACGGCCAGGTACCGCACGACTTCTACAACGACATCCGCTACCGCTTCGACCGCACCCTGCCCGCCGGAACCGTGGTCAAGCTCCAGATCGACCCGGGCGACAACGCTCCCTGGTACGTCGTCAACACCGCCGACTTCGAACAGGTCGCCCCGCCGACACCCCGCCCGGACGGCTTCACCGACGTCACCCAGGCCCCCTACGGCGTCGACAACACCGGCACGACCGACACCACCGACGCCCTGCAGCACGCCATCGACGCACTCTCCGCCGCCGGCCAAGGCGTCTACCTCCCACCCGGCCGCTACCTGCTCACCCACCCCTTCGACGTGGACCGGGTCCGGATCACCGGCGCGGGCGAGTGGTACACCGAACTGACCGGCAAGAACTTCGGATTCGCCGGCAAGCAGGACCCACCCAGTACCGGCGTCGAGATCACCGGCCTCGCCCTCTTCGGCGACGTCGGCGTCCGCGACGACAGCAACAGCCAGGACACCGGCTTCAACGGCGGCTTCAGCGACTCGCATCTGTCCCACGTGTGGATCCAGAACGAGAAGGTCGGCGCCTGGATCCTCGGCCCCAGCCGCGGCCTGCGCATCGACCACCTGCGCATCCAGGACACCACCGCCGACGGCATCAACCTCAACGCGCACGCCGGCCCCGTCGCCGACACCACCGTCAGCGACACCTTCCTGCGCAACACGGGCGACGACGGCCTGGCCCTGTGGTCCCAGAACGCCCCCGACAGCGGCATCACCCTCGCCCACAACACCGTCGACTCCCCCGTACTGGCCAACAACATCGGCGTCTACGGAGCCGGTGCCGACATCACCATCCGCGACAACCTGCTCCAGGACACCGTCACCCGGGGCGGCGGCATCGGCATCGGGCAGCGCTTCGGCTCCGTCCCCATGACCGGCCCGCTGCGGATCACCGGCAACACCCTGGTCCGCACCGGCCAGTGGGACCCCGGCTGGGACCAGGGCACCGGCGCGATCTGGTTCGACGCCGAGCAGGGCGACATGACCGCACCCGTCGAACTCACCGGCAACACCCTGCTGGACAGCCCCTTCGCCGCCTTCCAGTTCAAGGGCGACCCCTACCGCGTCGCAGGCGTCCGCATCACCGACACCACCATCCGCAACGTCGGCACCTACGTCTTCCAGGAACAGGCCCCGGGCTCGGCCACCGTCGCACGCACCCACGCGAGCGGCGTCGCGATCGCCGGCCAGTACCGCTGCGGCGACACCTTCACCCTGACCGACGCCCGCGGCAACTCCGGCTGGAGGAGCACCAGTTGCTCCATGCCCGCCAACTCCCCCCTGTGGGCCTACCCCGGTACCACCACCTTCGAGGCCGCCACCGTCGGCACCGCCACACCGGCCCAGAAGGTCGTCCTGCAGAACACCGGCACCGCCGCGCACACCCTGCGCCGCATCACCGCCTCCCCCGGCTTCACCCTCTCCCCCGACCGCGACCGCCCCTGCGGCACCCGACTTGACCCGGCGTCAGCCACCGACCCCGGCTCCTGGTGCGTGGTCGACGTCGCCTTCACCGCAGGACACGAAGGCATCACCACCGGTTCGCTCACCGCCGACGGAACCACCGTCCAACTCGTCGGATCCACCGACCCCCTCGGCGGCAGCGGCGGCGACGCCCCGCCGAACCTCGCCCTCGACGCCACCATGACGGCCAGCTCCGCGCTCGCGTGGTTCCCCGCCACGCAGGCCGCCGACGACAACGACGGCTCCTACTGGGAGAGCCAGGACGGCCTCCCCTTCCCCCAGACCCTCACCGCCGACCTCGGCACACCCACCGACGAGAGCCGCATCGTGCTCACCCTGCCCGCCACCTGGGGCCCGCGCACCCAGACCATCGAGGTCCAGGGCTCCCTGGACGGCACCACGTGGACCACCCTGGCACCCGCCACCGACCTCCTCTTCGACCCGGCCACCGCCAACCACGTCACCCTCGCCCTGCCGGCCGGCACCCACCAGCGCTACCTGCGGCTCGTCGTCACCGGCAACACCGGCTGGAGCGCCGCACAACTCTCCGAATTCCAGATCTTCGCCTGACGACACCCCCGACCAGGGACCGTCGACAGCCCACCCCACCACCTCCGAGGAGTCCTCCACCGTGGCCATCCACACCCCCGCCGTGCCCACGACCGCGTGGTGGCGCAGCGCCGTGATCTACCAGGTCTACGTGCGCTCGTTCGCCGACGCGAACGGGGACGGAGTCGGTGACCTCGCCGGCGTCCGCAACCGGCTGCCCTACCTCGCCGAACTCGGCGTCGACGCCCTGTGGTTCAACCCCTGGTACGCCTCACCCATGGCGGACGCCGGCTACGACGTGGCCGACTACCGCGCCATCGACCCCTCCTTCGGCACCCTCGCCGACGCCGAGGCGCTGATCCGCGAGGCCCACGACCTGGGCCTGCGCATCCTCGTCGACATCGTCCCCAACCACGTCTCCGACCGGCACGCCTGGTTCCAGGAAGCCCTGTCCGCAGGACCCGGCTCCGCGGCACGGGAACTGTTCTGGTTCCGCCCGGGCCGCGGCAGCAACGGCCAACTGCCGCCCAACGACTGGCAGTCGGTCTTCGGCGGCCCCGCCTGGACCCGGGTCGCCGACGGCGACTGGTACCTGCACCTGTTCGCCCCGGAGCAACCGGACCTGAACTGGAACAACGCCAAGGTCCGCGAGGAGCACGAGTCGGTGCTGCGCTTCTGGTTCGACCGCGGCGCGGACGGCGTCCGCATCGACTCGGCCACCATGCCCGTCAAGGACCCGACCCTGCCCGACTTCGACCCGGCCGCCCCGCCGGTGCCACACCCCTACATCGACCAGGACGACGTCCACGCGATCTACCGCGCCTGGCGCGCCGTGGCCGACTCCTACCCGGAACCCCGCGCCCTGGTCGGCGAAGTCTGGCTGGACGACCCGGTCCGGCTCGCCGCCTACCTGCGCTCGGACGAGATGCACACCGCCTTCAACTTCGACTACCTGAACTGCCCCTGGGACGCCGAGAGACTGCGGGCGGTCATCGACTCCACCCTCGCCGCACACGCCCCCGTGGGCGCACCGGCCACCTGGGTCCTGTCCAACCACGACGTCACCCGGCACGTGACCCGCTACGGCCGCGCCGACAGCGGCATGGGCCGCAACCCCGGCCAGGACGGCGCCCCCTGGGACCTCACCCTCGGCACCCGCCGGGCCCGCGCCGCGCTGCTGCTCAACCTCGCCCTGCCCGGCTCCTGCTACCTCTACCAGGGGGAGGAGCTGGGACTCTGGGAGGTCGAGGACATTCCCGCGGCGCTGCGCCAGGACCCGATCCACGCCCGCAGCGGCGGCGCGGACCAGGGCCGCGACGGCTGCCGGGTACCGCTTCCCTGGTCCGGCACCGAGCCGCCCTTCGGCTTCAGCCCGGCGTCGGCCACCGCCGACCCCTGGCTGCCGCAGCCGACCGACTGGTCCACCTGCACCGTTCAGGCGGAAGCGGCGGACCCCGGCTCCATGCTGTCCCTGTACCGCACCGCGTTGCGGCAGCGCCGCGCCGAACCTGCCCTGCGCGGAGAGGAGTTCGCCTGGCTCTCCGCCCCTGGCGACCGCCTCCTCGCCTTCACCCGCGGCGCAGGCTGGACCTGCATGGTCAACCTCTCCCCCGCCCCGGTCCCCCTTCCGGACGGCTCCCGCGTCGTCCTGGCCAGCGGACCGCTCGGCGAGGACGAGCGGGAGCTGCCCACCGACACGGCGGTCTGGCTCCGCCAGGCCTGAGGCGGGCGACTTCGACCGCGCCGACTGCGGTCATCGTGGTGACGATCAGTTCGACACCGTGGAAGCGGATCCGGACGGGCTCTCCCGGCGCAGGCAGGCATCACCGCCTGCGCCGCGTCGCGGGGCCGGCCCTGTCACTTGTTGATCGTCTCCCGGGGAGCAGTGCAGGCTGGATCCATGGCATGGACGGCACCACGAGTCGGACGCACCCAACGGCTGGGCGACCTGGGGACCGTGTCGGAGCGTCACATGTTGGAGGGCTGGCTGCTCTGGCACCGGGAGACCCTCCTCGTCAAGTGCGCCGGTCTCGAACCCGATCAATTGGCCCGAACGACCGTGAAGCCGTCCAGCCTCACCCTCCTCGGCCTGGTACGGCACATGGCCGAAGTGGAGCGATGGTGGTTCCGGCGCAGCTTCGCAGGTGAGGACATCGGCGACATCTTCACCGGCCCCTCGGACGGCGACGAGGGCCTCGCCGGAGTACGCCCCGCCGATGCCGAGAGAGACTACGGACTGTTCCAGGACGAGGTGCGAGCGTGCGACGCGGCGGCCGCCGGCCATGACCTCGAGGAGACCTTCATCTCCTCGCGCGGCACGCGTCTCAGCCTGCGCTGGGTCTACCTGCTGATGATCCAGGAGTACGCACGCCACAACGGCCACGCGGACCTCCTGCGGGAACGGACAGACGGGGCCACGGGCGACTGAACCCACTCCATCGACAACCCCCCACGACCCCCGCCCGTACGAGGCCGTGCAGGGGCCGCCCAGGAACCGCCGCGGTATGCGTCGGCTCCTGGGCGGTCGCGTCGGCTACCGGTAGGCGACTGTGATCGGCCGGTCCGTCGTGAGCCGCGGCAAGGTGATCGTGAGGATCCCGGTGGCGCAGTCCCAGCGGTAGTCACTCGGATTCAGCTGCGCCCCGAGGGCGGTGACCTTGGCCGGTGCCCGGCTCGTTCCGAGCAGGGTGAGCGTCCACTGCCGACTCTGCACCTGGCCGGGGAAGGAGCCCCGCACCGGGCCGATCGAGATGATGTGAAGCGGACCGCTCTGCTTGTACCGCACCGTTGTGGTGGCGCTGTGGCCCTTGTGCTGTGCGGCAGCCGCAGTCCCGTCGTCCTCGTAGAGGCTGTACGAGCCCGGCGCGCCGGAGGCGATGGTCAGCGTGAGGGCGTCCAGTGGGGCCTTGTCGCTGCTGGAGACGTTGCCGGTGCGGGTGGGCAGGATGCCGCCGGCCTTGACGAACACCGGCATCGTGTTCAGGTCGGTGGTGATGTCCTGGGTGGTGCCGCCCTGGTACGTCTTGCCGGTGAAGTAGTCCGTCCACTGGCCGGGCGGGAACCACACGGACGTGGTTGCGGTCGTACCCGGCGTCGTCACCGGGGCGACCAGAACAGCCGATCCGTAGAAGTACTCGCTGCCTGCCGTGGCGTACGCCTGCGGCTCATCCGGGTATTCCAGGTAGGTGGGTCGGACGATCGGCACCCCGGTCCGGTTGGCCTCCTCGGCCAGCGAATAGGTGTAAGGCACCAGGTTCTCGCGGAGGTTGAGGAACCTGTCGGCCGACCGCCGCGCCTGGGCGCCGTACTGCCAGGGCAGCCGGTCGCTGTGGTTGCTGTGGAGGCGGTCGATGGGTTGGAAGGCGCCGAACTGCACCCAGCGGGCGTACAGGTCGTCGGGCAGCCTGTGCGTGGTGTGCGTGCCGCTGCCGTCGGTGTAGGTCTCCGAGCCGGTCAGCCCCGTGGTGTCGTTGTGGCCGCCGATGTCGTGGGTGATGGCCGCCATTCCGGTCGCGGCGGACTCCCCCGGCGTGTAGCCGACCTCCAGGTTCAAGGTGCCCCAGGTGGAGGAGGTGTCTCCGGTGAAGTGGACTGTGGTGCGCTTGTCGGCCCACGGGCCGGTGGGCAACGCGGCCTGGCCGCTGTAACCGCCCGCCTGGAGCGACCCGTACGCCCGCGACAGGACGAAGCCGCGGCCCGTGCCGGACGTCTGCGCGGTGAGGTTGGCGTACTGCTGGTTGATCCAGGCGTCCGGTGTCACGCCGGGCATCGACGCCTGGGATTGGTCGCAGCACCAGTCGAGCCACCAGAAGTCGTTGCCCTGGTCGTCCAGAGTCCGGTGCAGGTCCAGGTACGCCTTGAGCTGGTCGGGGTCACCGAAGTCGAAGGTGTAGCAGTTGTTCTGGACCGAGGCGTCCGGGGCGCAGCCGCCCTTCGTCAGCTTGCCCTTGGCGGTGGCCATGGCCTGGGCGAACTGCGGATCGGAAGCGAGGATGCTGGGGTGCACGTTGAGCGTGTTGTGCAGGCCTTGCGAGGCCGCCCAGTCGAAGAAGCCCTTGGCGTCGGGGAACTTCGTCGGGTCCATCTCCCAGCCGCTCCAGGAGTTCACGGCCTTGAAGTCGGTATCGGTCACCAGCACGTCCAGCGGCACCCCTTCGGCGCGGAACGCCGGCAGGATCGTGTTCTCGTAGTCCGCAGCGGTCCTGTCGATGTACTCCGAATACCAGACGCCGTAGGCCCACTGCGGCAGAAGTGCGGGCGGTCCGGTCAGCGTTGCCAGGTCGCTCAGGCCCTGCTTGTAGTCGTGGCCGTAGCCGAAGAGGTAACCGTCCTGGTAGGGAGCACCGCCGTGCGAGGTCCGCTGCGTGACCTGCTGGGTCGCGGTGTCGTACAACGCCGACGGGGTGTCGTCGAGCAGGTACCAGCCGTCCTTGTTCAGCAGGCCAGGCGTGGTGGCGGGGGCGGGTCCGTTACCCGTCACGCCGTCGAGCCCGCGGCGGTAGCCGCCCAGCGCCAAGTGCGGCTGCGGCGCGGGGGCGCCGGTCGCGGTGACCGAGAGGGTGTCCAGGTTGACGTGGCAGCTCGTCAGGTCCGGGCAGCTGAGAGTGATGTCGTCCTCACCTGCCTTGAGGGCGACCGGAGCCGACGCGGTCTGCCAGTCGTTCCAGTCCTTCGTCACCGGAAGGGAGACCGTGCTGCTGGTTCCACCAGCGGTGACCTGGGCGGTTCGCGTCTGGTGCAGGCCGTCGCCCCCGGCTCCGTTGGCGTAGCGCATCCACAGCGTGTAGGCACCGTCGGCGGGCACACCCACGAGGTGGGCGGTCAGGCTGGATCCCTGGTTCAGCTCCGCGACGAAACCGCTGCCCGAGTAGCCCAGGTGATCGGTGGCGTCCGTCGCGGTACCGGTGATCCGTCCGGATTCCGCCTCGCAGCTGGTGTCGACCTGGCAACTGGTGATCGCGGTGGTGGACACCGCCGGGAACGGGTCGCCAGGCTGGACCAGGGCGACGCTGTCGATGTTGACGTTCCCGGAGTCCGAGGCGGTCCGGGTGAGCGCGATAGTGTGGCGACCGGCGCTCAAGGAGACCGGCACGGTGGCGAGGCTCCATGTGTCCCAGTTCGCGGTCGTGGGCAGGGGCACCGTCCTCGGTGCGCCCCCGTCCACCGTGAGGGTCAGCGTGCGGGACACGTTCTGGCCGTCACCGCCGAGGGAGTTGGCGTACCGCAGATCGAACTGGTAACTCCCGGTGCTGGTGACATTGACGTCGGCCGTCGCCGAGCTGCCGGTGGTGGTGAAGCCTGCGGCGAAGCCAGGCCCCGTGTGGCCGGTGTGGTCCGAGGCGACCCCCACACCGTTGAGCTGGAGACTCTCGGCCTCGCACAGTGCGCCGAGCGAACAGGTCAACCGCTGCCAGGGGCTCGCCGTCACTTCGGTGCCGCCCGCGGATTGGCGTACGGAGAGGTTGTCCGCGTCGAACGGCCCAGAATCGATCTTGTAGCGCAGCTCCACCTTGCTGGTCGTGATGGTCAGCCAGCCGTTGGAGGTGCTGGTGGCGTAGGCGGCAGGGGCGAAGGCGTCACGGCCGATCGCGTTGAACGTGGGATCGTCCGTGAAATGCCCGTCGCCGGCGTATTCGGTGCGTATCAGCGTCGGCGAAAGGATCTCGAACCGCGCATCGCCGGAGGTGACGGTCGGGATGAGATGGTCGGCTACGGCTGCGGCGGACACGCTCCTGGCGACGGCGGGACCCGTGCCGGTGAGAGTCATGGTGACGGCGATGAGCGCCGCGGTCGTGCCTGTTCGCCGCCGCGAGGGCTTCAGCGGTCGCCATTTCGACTGGACTTTCACACGAACTCCGTCTGCTTGCTCATGTGGTGGATGAGTCGGCTCGGGAACTGACGTCCTGTCATACCTTGGGCCTGCGCGCGGTGTTGCCCCAGGCGCAGGGATGGCAGGGATCGGCTTCCGTAGCGGCAGGACAAGGCCGCCACGGCGGATGACAACGTTGGAAGGATCTGGGGCAGCAAGATGACAGCACGGGACTCCACGAGGTGTCCACCCCTTGCGCCGACCCAGTCCTGAATTCGCCACCGGTCTGTGATCGCGCTCACCGTGCCCACCATGCAACTAGGGCACGGAGCTGCGCCGTTGGCTCACCACACGGTGACTGTGTGCAGATTTGAGTCCGGACCTGCGGGACGTGGCGTGAGCTCAGCCGGCGTCCGGCCATGGAGGTTGACGGGCTCTCGGCCCCATGCCCCACCCCTTCTTACATCGTTGAACGACGCCGCCCGCTGCCCGGGCGTGAGGCTGGAGACGGCATCGGGGGGAGCCTGCCTGGCGGGCGTCCGCGACCGGGTGGATCTCGCGATGGTGCGCGAGCCGGCTCCAGTGGGGCGTCCGCGTATCCAGAGGTGGGGGGTCTCCCTGTCTCGTGCGCCCGGACCGGGCGGTGACGTGTTCGACCCTGACGCAGCGTCATGCCGGACAGTCGACGGCGTGGACGAGCACATGACTGTGGGACGTGCTGCAGAACTGGCCGGCGTGACGGTGCGCACGCTGCATCACTACGACCGGGTCGGCCTGGTGAAGCCGTCCGCGCGGACCGCGGCCGGATACCGCGCCTACTCGCCGGAAAACGTGGAACGGCTGCGGGAGGTGCTCGCCTACCGGCGACTGGGCTTCGGCCTGCGGGAGATCGCGGCGCTGGTGAACGACCCCGATACCGACGCGGTCGCCCACCTGCGCCGGTTGCGCGGGTTGATGGCGGAGCAGCGCGACCGCGCTCACGCCACGGTGAGAGCCGTCGACCGGGGACTGCACGCGCGGGCTCGGGGAGTCAGGACGACACCGGAGGAGCAACTCACAATGTTCGGAGCGCAGTTGGGCGCCGGCCCGAGGCGTATCTGGACGTGGACGTCCGCCGGGCGGTGTCGGTGTGGACGAGGGGAGGACCGCAGGCCGAGCAGCGGGCCGTGAGCATGCTCCGCGACGACCTCGCCTCGGGCCGGTGGGCCGACCGCAACCGCGACCTGGTCGCCCTCGACGCAGCAGAGCTCGGCCTGCGCCTGCTCGTCGCGTGAGGCCAGTGCGGGGTTGCGGCTCCAAAGGAGCGGTCGTCCAGGAAGGCGCGACGGCGACCACCCGGCAGAAACCGAACGCGCCGCTTCGGCAACCACGGCGTCGGCCGGACGGAGGTCACCCGCCCCGGGCGCGTTCCGCACCCTCGGTCAGAGCCCGGTACCGGGTGAAGGCCTCCCGGGCATCGGACACGAAGGTCGGGCTGCGCAGGACGTCGCGGAGTTCGGCCTCGGTCAACCAGGTGAACCAGGACACCTCGGAGGCATCCGGCGTGATCTGCCCGGTGATGGTGGCCTCGTGCACAGCCAGCCAGTAGGGGCTGATCTCACCGCGGCACAGGTACTTGAAGACGAACCGCGGAAATGTCCGGACACCGATTTCCTCGGCGAGCTCGCGGGCCGCGGCGCCCTCGTACGACTCCCCCACGTTCACCGCGCCGCCCAACAGCCAGTTCAGCTGGCCAGGAAAGCGGGAGTCGTCGTCGGGACGCCGGTGGACCAGGAACCGGCCCTCCGGGTCGCGGCAGACGGTGGTCGCCACGCGATGCAACCACTGCCGGCGGATCGCCTCGCCCCGCTCCACGACGGCCAGTACGCGGTCTTCCTTATCTACGCGCTCCACCAGCTCAGGCATGGCGGACACCCTGCCACAGGCCACTGACAAGCTCCCAGGGGGATGGCGCTGCAACCCTGCGCAGTCCGGGGCCACCTGACGGCCTGTCAATCCGCGGGTGCGGGGCCTCCGCTCTCCGGCGCCCGAGGCCGGCAGCAGCGGAGTGGGGCCCGGGGTCCGTCGTCCCGTCGCGCGCTACGGCAACCTTTCGGCTGTCCGCGGCAACTGGAGGGTGCGCGTCCCCCGCGCGATGCTCACCCTTCGGACGGAAGGTTCCTCGGACCTATGCACCGCAAATCCCGCCGCCGCGTCGTCTTCGCAGCCGGCGTAGCAACTGTGCTGGCACTGCCCATCGCCGGCCTCCTGGTCACCCAGGGCGCGGACGCCAGCAACACCGTCGCGATCAACGTCAACGCGTCCCAGAACCTCGGCATCGTGCCGAGCATCGCGAACGGCGTGAACACGGCGACCTTCGACGGCCACCTCAACGACAGCGCGGCCACCGCCGCTCTCGCGGGCGCCGGCGTCGACGCGCTGCGCTATCCCGGTGGTTCCACAGCCGACGCCTACCGCTGGCAGACGAATACGACCGTCGACGGACTGGGCTACGCGAACCCCGCCAACGGCTTCGACGACTTCATGGGCATCGCGCGCAAGATCGGCGCGAGCCCCGTCATCACGGTCAACTACGGCTCCGGTACGGCGGCCGAGGCCGCGGCGTGGGTGAGGTACGCCAACGTCACCAAGCACTACGGCGTCAAGTACTGGGAGCTCGGCAACGAGATCCCCGGCGACGGCACCTACGGATCGATGTGGGAGCACAACCTCAAGCCCAAGGGCGCCACCGCCTACGCGAACAACATCGCGGACTACATCACCGAGATGAAGGCCGCCGACCCGTCCATCAAGGTCGGCGCCGTGCTGACGCTCCACAACAGCTGGCCGGACGGCCTGGTGGCCTCCAAGTACGGCGACACCGCGGACTGGAACACGACCGTCCTCAAGAAGGACGGCCCCAAGCTCGACTTCGTGATCCTGCACTACTACCCGACATCCAAGAGCGAGGCGGACCTGCTCACGCAGTACCGCACCATCGCGTCCATCGTGCAGGCCACGCGAGCCGAGATCACCAAGTACGCGGGCAGCAACGCCGCGAAGATCCAAATCATGATCACCGAAACGGACGCAGGCTTCGAGTCCGACTCCGTCCCGGCGGCGCTGTACACCGCTGACAGCTACATGACCTTCCTGCAGAACAAGGTCCAGAACATCGACTGGTGGGACGAGCACAACGGCCCGTCGAACATCACCACCCTGCCCGACGGCTCCACCGACTACGGCGACGGGGGCATCCTCTCTGCCGGCGGCTGCGCCGGCAGCGTCTGCGAGCCCGCGGCGAACACCCCGTTCCCCGCCTACTACGGGCTCAAGGCCGTGGGCGCATTCGCCGCGCCCGGCGCCCGGATGGTCCGCGCCACGACCTCCAACTCCACGGTCACGGCCTACGCGGTCAGGACCTCGAGCGGCCTGAACCTCCTGCTGGTCAACCACAGCGCCAAGACCAGCGAGCCAGTGAGCATCTCCTACGCCGGATTCAACCCGGCGAACGTCACCTCCGCGCAGCAGTTCAGCGAGGCGAACAAGAAGCTCCAGCAGATCCCGGGCGTGAAGGCCCACGGACTGACTCTCCCCGCCTACTCGATCACGGTCCTGAAGCTCGCCAACGCCGGAGCCGCTCCCATTGCCGCCACTTCCTGCACCGTCACCACCGGCAATTCCGTGTCCTGGCGCGGCGGCTACACCGAGAACGTCCGGATCACGAACACCGGGTCCAAGGCCGCGAGCGCATGGAAGGTCACGTTCGGCCTCCCGGCACATGAGCGCCTCACCGCCAGCTGGAACGCCACACACACCCAGCGCGGCAACCTCGTCACGCTGCGACCGGTGGACTACGACAGGACCATCGCGGCCGGCGCCACCCTCCCCTTCGGGTTCACCGCCTCCGACTCAGGAACCGCGGCGCGCCCCACCTGGTACGCCCTCAACGGCGTGCGCTGCAACGGCCACTGACCCGCCGCCCCGACAGGGGGTGGGCACGGGACGCTCACCCCTCAAGGCACAGCGGGTCGTCGGCGCAGCCCGTCCTGGACGGCTCCACGACAAGCACACGCCGCGGGCCCCGATGGTCGGGCCCGGAAGCACGCGCCGGCAGTCGCGGGTGTCAGGAACGTGCTCAGGACGTGACCACGTTGAACGCGGGGTAGATCTTCGGCCGGACGTCCGGGGCGCCGACCTCCTTCAGCATGGGCATGAGGACCTCGCCGAACTTGCGGAAGGCGTCCTCCGACTCCCAGACGTCGACGACGAGCCAGCCGTCGGGAGTGGGGCCGGCCGCGTGCGAGATGAGACCAGGGACGGGCCAGTCGGACGCCTTCTTGACGCCGCCCTGGCCACCGGTGATCTGGTTGGTGCCCTGTTCGTACATGGCCTGGGTCATGCCCGGCGCATCGAAGACAGCGATGATCGCCACAATGAGCTCCCTTGTGAGGGTGCGGAATCGGACGGAGCCAGTCGAGCACGCCGCGCGTTGCCTCGCCCGCCGGTCTACGACGGCCGGGCGATCGACCGGTCGCGGACCGCCGCGACTGGCCCGCGGCTTCCAGCGCGTGGCGGGGCCCGGGCTCGATCCCGTGCGCAGGCGCCTCGATCAGGCCGTCGGTGTACAGCGGCAGCGGGCATCCAGGCGGCAGCGCCTTGGCTGCGTCCACCCGAAGGCGCGGATACCGGCGCCCATGTGCGGCGGACGAGGAGCCTCCAGGTGCTCGGCTCGCCCGTCAGGGGTCGCCAGGAGTGGCGGCGGATGGCCCGCGTGGGCCGGGTCTGACTGGACCGTGGCGGTGCAGGGGCCGCGACCTGGGGCCCGCCGCCGCAAGGGTGACCGCGTACTCACTCCGCTCTCAGCGACCGGCGCCGGCGCCTGCCTGGAGGCGAAGGCCGGCCAGCGTCAGGTCCAGGGCGGAGCGGAACTGGTCGGCGTCGTCGTGGCCGTCGAACTCGTCGACGATCTCGTGGACGAAGGGGAATTCTGCGGGGTCCAGTTGCCTCCATGTCTCGGCCACACGGCCCAGGACGTGGTTGCGGTCGACGGTGCCGTCGAGGACCTCCTGCGGCGGTTCCTGGCCGAGGTCGACGGCGGAGCCGACGACCACGCCGACGATCGCGGACACCGCGTGGAACCGCTGGCGTGGGGTGAGGTCGAGGCGCAGCGTCTGCGCGCCGAGCCGTTCGTACAGGCGGAGCGAGTTGCTCTGCGCGGTGGTGTTGCGCATGAAGTACGCGCCCAGCCAGGGCCGCGCCACGATCGCGTCGAACAGGGTGACGGCCATCGCGCGCAGATCGTCGATCGGGTCGTCACTGCCCGGCAGCGCCTCGATGTCCTTGAGCAGCGAACCGATCACATGGTCGGTGGCGAGGTCCAGCAACTCGTCCTTGCTGGCGACGTACCAGTAGATGCTGGCGACACCGCCGCCGAGGCGCTGGGCCAGCGCGCGGAAGGTGAGCGCGGGGGCACCGGCCTCGTCGAGCAGGGCCACCGCCTCGGCGAGCACGGACTCCATCGAGTGAGAGGCCCGTCGACGTCCCTGCCCCGGACGGCTCTGCAGACGTTCCATGGCACGCATCCCTCCGGCACTTTGCACAGCATCGAACGATGTTCTACCGTACTTCATCGTACGCCGTTCGATACTCGAACCCCGTTCGACCGAAGGGACCGCCATGACGACCGCAACGCTCCAGCCCAAGCCCTCCTCCCAGCGCACCTACTCCTCACTGCGCGCGGCATGGATACCTCTGGCAGCCCTCTGCCTGGCCTTCTTCGTCGAGATGGTCGACAACACCCTGCTGTCCATCGCGCTGCCCACGATCGGTCGCAGCCTCGGCGGCGGCACAACCGCCCTCCAGTGGGTCACCGGGGCCTACTCGCTGACCTTCGGCGGGTTGCTGCTCACGGCGGGCTCGATGGCAGACCGCTTCGGGCGCCGCCGGGTGCTGCTCGTCGGCCTGGCGGTCTTCGGCTCGCTCAGCCTGTGCGTGGTGTTCGTCGCCACCGCGGGCGAACTCATCGCACTCCGGGCTGCGCTCGGCGTCGCCGCGGCGGCGATGGCACCCATTACCAACTCGCTCGTGTTCCGGCTCTTCGACGAGAAGGCGCTGCAGATGCGCGCGATGACCGTGATGATCGTCGTCGGCATGTCGGGCTTCGTCCTCGGCCCGCTGCTCGGCGGCACCGCACTGGCCCACGTCAGCTGGCAGTGGCTGCTGGTCGTGAACGCCCCGATCGCTGTGCTCGCCTGTATCGGCGTCCGCCTGGGTGTGCCCGCCGACCGCCCGCAGGACCTGACGAAGGACCGGATCGACCTGCTTGGCGCAGCCCTCAGCATCGCCACCATCGGGCTTGGCTGTTATGCGCTGACCAGCGGCGTCGAGAACGGCTGGCTGTCCGCGCCCACGCTCGCGACGATAGGCGGCGCAGTCGCGGCCGCGACCGCGTTCGTACGCCACGAGCGCCGCAGCGCCACACCCATGCTGGACCTGCGCCTGTTCACCGAGGGCACCGTTCGCGGCGCCGCGATCGCGCAGGTGGGGACGTCCATCGCCATGGCCAGTGTGATGTTCGGACTGATCCTGCACTTCCAGTACGCCTACGGCTGGAGTCCGGTCCGCGCCGGCCTGGCCAACCTGCCCATCATCGTCACGATGCTCGTCGCGACGCCGCTGTCCGAGTGGCTCGCGACCCGCTTCGGCCACCGCGTCGCCTGCCTCATCGGCGCGGCCTGCCTGGCCGGCGCGTTGGGCGGCCTGGCCTGGGCAGTCGGTCACGGCTACCCGGCCATCGCCGTCTGCATGGTGCTGATGACCGTGGGGCTGCGCACCGTGATGACGATCTGCGCGGTCGCCCTCGTCGGCGCGATGCCGAGCAACCGCACCTCCATCGGCGCGGCGCTCAACGACACCGCCCAGGAAGTCGGCTCCAGCGTCGGCACCGCCGTGATCGGCACCATGATCGCAGCGTTGGTGACCACCCAACTCCCAAGGGGGGCCTGGAGCACGGAACTCGTCGAGACGTTCTTCCGCGGCGAGCGGATCACCTTCGCCCTGCTGGCCGTCGTCGTCGGCGTGATCGCCGCGGCCGGCGCGCTGAGCCTGACCGACTCCCACAGCGTCGAGGAGGCTCCCGGTCACGAGGACGACGGCCGGGCGTGATCCTTCGATCCGGGCAGGAGCGCAGGGGCGGCTCCTTCCATGCAGGGCCGGCCCGCGCCGACAACCACCGTGAGGCCGCCGTGCCACCAGGGCGCGGCGCCGCACTGGCCGCCCCTGCTCCCGGCTTCGACCTCCTCACTGCGACCGACGACGAGCTCGACGCCAACGGCTACCCGACCCGGCCCGAGGACGACGCGGACCTGCCCGCCTGGCAGGCGGACATCGCCGCCCCGCGGAGCACGACGCTCTGCCCTCACGACACTGCGAACCACACCACCGGCGCGAACGGGGACGCCCACCCGGACGTCGACACCGACATCCCGGTGCCCAGCAGTCTCCCCGCCACCGGGGACGAGGCCACCGCCACCCCCGACTCCACGGCCACCGGCTCCGAGCACAGCGCGAACTGGGCCGGCGCCAAGACCCGCATCGAGGTGTCCAAGGTCAACGTGGGCGGCAGCGGGGACTACTCCTCCTCGTCCTGGGCCGGCATCGGCCGGGGCGTTCGAGCTCACGCCCGCTCGTCCAGGCCGGCGTCGAGGCGGACGCGTCCCACTACTTCTCGCACTACGCGCTCTGGTGGGAGGTCTACCCGCAGAACGCCGCGCAGGTCGTCAGCACGAACGTCACCTTCGGCGACTCCGTCTGGGTCTCGGTGACCTTCACGGACGCCTACGCCAGCTACGGCTCCACCACGAAGCCCCTGGGAAGCCTCAGCCACGACTACACCACCATGTGGAACTGCCACGGCGCGCCGGACACCAAGCTCGCCTATCCGGGAGCCATCAACAGCGCGGGCAACTCCTTCCCGGCACACTTCCGGAGCTTCGGCGCCCGCCACAAGGCCAGCACCTGCAACGTCTGGTGACGAGCCGTCAGTGACCCGCGGGTCGGGCTTGCCAGCGGGGAGGGGGACGTCCAGGGACCGTCCCTCTCCCCCGTGGCCTTCCCGACGTCCGGCGGCTACGACATGCGGGACAGGCGAGTTGCGCCGCGGCGGCGCTGTCAGTCGAGCGCTCCCCCACGGACCAGACGAAGCGTCACCAGCTCGAACGGGCGCAGTCGCAGCCGGATCCCCTCCGTCCCGGCGGCGGCGACGGAGTCGGGCTGCACGTCGAGGGCCCGTTCCAGCAGGTCGCAGGCCTGGACCTGGACGTGCGGGAAGTCGGTGGTGAGCCGGGCCTGCGCCCGTCCTCCGTGGGCCTCGTGCAGGCGCACGACCAGGTCGCCGCTCTGGTCGTCGGCCAGCTTGACCGCGGTGACGACCACGGCGTCGTTGTCCAGGGTCACCAGCGCCGGGACGTCCGCGTCACCGGGGACCCGGCGCTCGGGGAGATTGATGCGGTAGCCCTCGCGCACCGCGTCGGCGATCGCCGCTCCGGGCACCAGCGCGTGGTGGAAGTGGTGCACGCCCTGGTCGGTGTGCGGGTCGGGAAAGCGCGGGGCCCGCAGCAGGGAGGCGCGCACCGTCGTGGTGGTGCCGCGGTCCGCGCGCACGCTGCGGGTCACGTCGTGGCCGTAGGTGGAGGAGGTGACCAGTGCCACGCCCCAGCCGGGCTCCTCCAGGTGGACGAAGCGGTGGTTGCAGGCCTCGAACTTGGCGGCCTCCCAACTGGTGTTGGTGTGGGTGGGCCGGTGGATGTGGCCGAACTGCGTCTCTGCGGCGTAGCGGTCGGTGTGGATGTCCAGCGGGAAGGAGAGCTTCAGGAACTTCTCCGTCTCGTGCCAGTCGACCTCGGTGTCGATGTCGAGCCGGCCGGCGTCCGCCCTGAGCGTCAGCGTCTGGACGGCCTTCGACTTCCCGAAGGAGCGGACGACGCGCACGGCGACGGCCTGATCCGAGTCCGCGCAGACCGCGAGGTCGTCCACGCCCGTGAGGTCGCTGACGCTGTTGCGGTAGAACTGGTCGACGTCCCAGGCGTCCCACATGTTGGGGAAGTCGGGGTGGAGTTGGAGCAGGTTGGCGGCCGCCCCAGGGGCGACGGTCTCCCGCGAGCGGACGAGGTCGTACACCGACACCACAAGGCCCTGGCCGTCCACCTCGACCTGCAGCAGGCCGTTGGCCAGCACCCAGCCGCCGTCCCGGCGCGGCCGGATGCTGCAGCCGGCCGCCGGGGCCGGGTCGGTGCGCCCCGCCCCGGCGGGGACTCCCCCGCGCTCGTGGGGCGTCGCGTTGAAGACCACGTGGGTGCCGGCTCCGGGGTCGCCGGCGAGCGCGCGCTGGGCGCTGCCGATGATGGCGTTCAGTTCCTCGGCGACCCGGGCGTAGGTCCGCTCGGCCTCGCGGTGGACCCAGGCGATGGAGGAGCCGGGCAGGATGTCGTGGAACTGGTGCAGCAGGACGGTCTTCCAGATGCGGTCCAGGTCCTGGTAGGGGTAGGCGTATCCGGTCCGTACGGCGGCGGTGGCCGCCCACAGCTCCGCTTCCCGCAGCAGGTTCTCGCTGGCGCGGTTTCCCTGCTTGGTCCTCGCCTGGCTGGTCAGGGTGGCCCGGTGCAGTTCCAGGTACAGCTCGCCGACCCAGGTGGGCGGGTCCGGGTACTCGGCCTGCGCTGCGGCGAAGAAGGCAGCGGGCTTCTCCCACACGACGCGGGCGGAGCCTTCGAGGTCGCGCAGGCGGGCCGCCTTGGCGATCATTTCGCGGGTGGTCCCGCCGCCGCCGTCGCCCCAGCCGGTCGGCGCCAGGGAGTGGCCGGCCCTGCCCTTGTCCTTGAAGTTGCGCACGGCGTGGGCGATCTCGCGGCCGTGCATGTGGCAGTTGTAGGTGTCGACGGGCGGGAAGTGGGTGAAGATCCGCGTGCCGTCGATGCCTTCCCACCAGAAGGTGTGGTGCGGAAACGTGTTGGTCTGGCTCCAGGAGATCTTCTGCGTCAGCAGCCACTTGGAGCCGGCCGCCTTGATGATCTGCGGAAGGCCGCCCGCGAACCCGAAGGTGTCCGGCAGCCAGGCCTCCTGGTTCTCGATGCCGAACTCTTCCAGGAAGAACCGCTTGCCGTGGACGAACTGACGGGCCATCGCCTCGGATCCGGGCATGTTGGTGTCCGACTCCACCCACATGCCGCCCGCCGGCACGAACCGCCCGTCGGCGACGGCCTTGACGACGCGGGCGTACACCTCCGGCCGGTGCTCCTTGATCCACGCGTACTGCTGGGCCTGGGACATCGCGTAGACGAAGTCGGGCTCGTCCTCCAGCAGCGCGGTCATGTTGGCCGTGGTCCGGGCGACCTTGCGCACGGTCTCGCGCAGCGGCCACAGCCAGGCCGAGTCGATGTGCGCGTGGCCGACCGCGCTGATCCGGTGCGCCGAGGGCACGGCGGGCGCCGAGAGCACCTGGGCCAGTTCGGCGCGGGCGGCGGCGGCCGTCGCGTTGACGTCCTGCAGGTCCACGGCGTCCAGAGCCCGGTCGACGGCACGCAGGATCTCCCACCGACGCGGGCCCTCCACCGGCAGTTCCGCCATCAGTTCGCCCAGGACCTCAAGGTCCATGGCCAGGTTCCAGACCGTCTCGTCGAAGACCGCCAGGTCCATCCGGGCCAGCCGGTACTGCGGCTTGCTCCCGGCGGTCTCCTTCTCGCCCAACTCGGTCGGCAGGAACGGGTGGTAGTCCATGATGACGGGATTGGCGGCCGCCTCCACGTGCAGCAGCACCTCCTCCCCGCCCACCGCCGGGGAGGCGACGCGCACCCACTGGTTGCGCGGGTTCAGTCCCTTGACCGGTGATCCGTCGGGCCGGTAGACGAGACCTTCGCACTGGAAGCCGGGCATGTTCTTGTCGAAGCCGAGGTCGATCAGCGCCTCGACCGTCCGGCCGGCCCAGGCGACGGGCACGGTCCCCGACACGGTCAGCCAGCTGGTGCTCCAAGGGGCTCCCCACTGGTCGCCGACCGCGATGGGGGTCGGCGGCTGGGCGAGCCCCTCGGCCACCGGGACCGGCTCGCCCGGTGCGGTCCAGATCCCGACCTCGAGCGGCACGGACTCGGGGTACACCGCGGGCCAGATGCGCTCCTCCAGCACGCGCTTGAGGCGGGATTCGATCAGGGTGCGGTCGTCGTGCATGGACTCGGCTCCGAACGTCGTGCGAGGGCTGCTGGTGTGGTCGAAGGCGGCGGGGTCAGACGTCGTCGATGGTGATGATCTCAGTGATGCCGCGGGCCGCAAGGTGCTCGTGGTCGCCCGCGCGCTCGGCGAGCACGGCGGTGGGGCGGGCACCGGCCTCGACCAGGCGCATGAAGGCCTCGAAGTAGGTTCCACCGGGGGCGAGTTCGGCCCGTTTGAAGGATTCCTGGGAAGCGTCGACGACCAGTCCGGTGGCCCGCGGCCGCGGGGGTCGGTGGCCGTCGGCGCGGACGGCCTGGATGATCCGGGCGATGCTGCGCCCGGCGGGTTTCACCTGACGGTCGTTGGTCAGGAGGCCCAGGCTGTACTCGAGTTCCGGGAAGTCGGCGAGGGAGCGGTCGACGTCGTGCGAGCACCACCAGGTGATGCCCCACAGGTCGGGGCAGTCCAGCGCGGCCGCGACGGTGGCCTCGGCGAAACCGGGTGCCTGCGGCGCGGGGATGTGCGGGGACGGTGCGCCCACTTCCTGCAGCCAGACGGGCCGGTGCGGGTCGCGCGCCCAGGCCTTGGACAGCTCGATCATGTACGCCGCGTGCTGCGCGGTCGCGGTCGCCTGCGAACCGTAGCGCTGTGCGGTGCCGTTGAAGACCCAGGAGTGCACCGCGGTGGCGCCGCCCAGTCGGGCGGAGTGGGCCAGGGTGAAGGGGTGGGCGTCCTGGTACCAGGCGGCGTCGTACTCGGCGTGGACATGGAGTCGGCCGGGAGCCCCTTGTTCGCAGGCGTCGAGCATGCGCAGCAGCCACGTCTCCGCCTGCTCGGGGGTGATCAGGTCGGGGTCGGGGTGCGGGTCGCTGGAGAACTGGTTGATCTCGTTGCCCACGGTCAGGCCGATGAAGTTGCGGCGGTCGGCCAGGGCGGAGCCGAGGGTGCGCAGATAGGCGGCCTGGGCGTCCACGACCTCGGGTGCGGTGAAGATGTTGCGGCGGTGCCAGGTGAGCGTCCAGGCCGGCCGGAAGTCGAAACTGGACAGGTGGCCCTGCAGGCCGTCCACCGCGACGTCCAGGCCGCGCTCCCCGGCCGCGTCCACCAGCGCGACCAGTTGCTGGACGGCCTTGGGGCGGATCAGGGTGCGGTTGGGCTGGAAGATCGGCCACAGCGGGAAGGCGCGGATGTGGTCGAAGCCCAGATCGGCGATCGAGTCGAGGTCGGCACGGACCGCGTCGAGGTCGAAGTCGAGCCAGTGGTGGAACCAGTCGTCGGTGGGCGTGTAGTTGACGCCGAACCGCGGTGCCGGCGGGGCGCCGTTGTGATGCTCAGTCATGCTGCGGTAGGTCCTCGGTGAGTGGTGCGGTCGCGGCGGGGCGGTTGGGGCCGGTCCAGGGTCAGCCCTTGACGGCCCCTTCGCCCACGCCCTTGAAGAAGAACCGCTGCAGGGCGACGAAGAGCGCCATGATCGGCAGGAGTGCGATCATGGCCCCCGCGGCGATGGTGCGGGGGTCGGCCGAGAAGGTTCCCTGGAGGTAGGCCAGGCCCACGGTGAGGGTGAGCTTGTCCGGGCTCTGCAGGACCAGCAGCGGCCACAGGAAGTCGTCCCAGGCGCCGATGAACGTCAGGATGGCGATGACGCTCAGGGTTCCCTTGACGCTGGGCAGGCCGATGTGTCGCAGGCGCTGCCAGACCGTCGCGCCGTCGATGACGGCCGCGTCGTCGATGTCCGCGGGGATGGCCAGGAAGGCGTTCCGCATGAGCAGCACGTTCAGGGAGCCGATCATCGCGGGCAGTGCCACGCCGATCAGGGAGTCCGACAGGCCGAGCCGGATGACGGTCTGGTACTGGGAGATGACGGTGACCTCCCCCGGCAGGACCAGGGTGGCCATGAACAGGCCCAGCACCAGGCGGCGCCCGCGGAAGCGGAGCCTGGCCAGCGCGTATCCGGCGGCGGTCGCGCCCACGAGGTTGCCGCCCACGCACAGCACGGCGACGATCACCGAGTTCAGGGCGAAGTGCCAGACCGGGATGGTCCGGGCGACCTGGGCGTAGTTGCCCAAGGTGGGGTGCTGCGGCAGCAGTTGCGGGGTGGCGGTGTAGACGTCCTCGGTGACGCTCTTGAGCGAGGTCGACAGTTCCCACAGCATGGGGCCGACGGTGACGGCCAGGACCAGCAGGAGTGTCAGGTACCGGAGGGTCAGGCCGAGGGGGGTGACCGCGTCGAAGACCGGCGAGCGGCGCCGCCGCCCCTGGGCGGCGGCGGGTGCGACGGCCACGGGTGCGCTCTTCTGCGCTAGGCGGTAGGTGGTGGGCATCAGTCGGCCTTCCGGTTCCAGGGGACGAGCAGCAGCATCGGTCCGACGGTGAGCACGAACAGCAGCACGCTCAGCGCGGAGGCGTAGCCGATACGGCCGTCGGCGCCCGAGGCGGCCTGCTGGATCAGCATCACCAGGGAGACGTCCTGGCCGCCGATTCCGCCGGTGCGGCCGCCGAGTACGTACAGCTCGGAGAAGACGCGCATGGCGCTGACCGCGATCAGCACGGAGACCAGGGCCATGGTGCCGCGCACCCCGGGCACGGTCACCGTCCAGAAGCGCCGGATCGTCCCGGCGCCGTCGACGGCGGCCGCCTCGTGCAGTTCCCGGCGCACGTTTCCGAGGGCCGACAGGTACAGCACCATGTAGTAGCCCATGCCCTTCCACACGGTCAGGGCGATCGCGCTGAACAGCAGCAGCCACCGGTCGGAGAGGAAGGGGACAGCCGCGTGCAGCAGCCCTGCCTGCTGCGCGAGCCCGTTGACCAGGCCCCGGTCGTCCAGGAGCCACTGCCACATCAGCGCCACCACCACGGCGGAGGCGATGACCGGGAAGTAGAAGACGGTCCGGAAGAAGCCCATGAACGGCAGCGTGCGCTGGACCAGCAGCGCGAGCAGCAGGGGCAGGAACGTCAGCAGGGGCACGCACACGGCCATGTAGAGGACGGTGTTCAGGATGGCGTCGCGCAGGTGCGGGTCCTGCCACATGAGGACGTAGTTGCGCAGGCCGATGAAGCGCCCGCCGCTGAGCATGTGCACGTTGGTGAAGGAGAGCACCCCGGTGTTGAACGCCGGCCACAGGCTGAAGACGGCCAGCCAGGCCAGCGCGGGGAGCAGCATCAGCCAGGGTGTGCTCAGGCGGTGGGACTTCATCGGCTCCTCGCTCGGGTGGGGACGGGCCGGGCTCACCGGCCCGAGGGGGTGGAGACGCGCAGGCTCACTGGCCCAGCAACTGGTTGGCCTGGTTGACGGCGTTGTCGAGCGCCTGCTTGGACGACTCCTTGCCGCTCACCGCGAGCGCGATCTGCTGGTTCAGGGCGGTGTTCATGGCGTCGGTCCACACCGGCGGGGTGAAGTTCACCGCCTTCTGCATGTCCTGGTAGGCGATGACCGCCGCGTCGCCCTGCGGGGTGCCGTCGCTCTTGCTGTACTTGGGGTCGTGCGCCGAGGCGGCGCTGCCCGGCAGGAAGCCCGGCGCCAGCTTGATGAACGCGACCTGGTTGGCGTTGTCGGTCACGAACTTCGCGAAGGCCAGGGCCAGCGGCAGGTTCTTGCTCTTGGCGGCCACCGAGATTCCCTGGACGTAGAGCGGGGGCGTGTCCAGCGCCGGCGAGGGGATCACGTCCTGGGCCAGGGTGGGGTTGCTCTGCTTGAGGCTGTCGATGAAGTTGCCGCCCGCGGTGGTCCAGGCCGCCTGACGCTTGGTGAACAGCGTCGAGTTGCCTTCGTAGGTGCTGGTGAGCACGTTCGACGGCAGGTAGCCGGCCTTGAAGGCGTCCCGGTACTTGTCCAGCATCGCGGCTGCGGCCGGGGTGTTGAACGCGAACTTCGAGCCGTCCGAAGTCATCAGCGGAGTACCGGAGTTGACGATGTCCGACAGGCCCGGGGCACGGCTCATCAGGAAGTCCTTGCCGCCGGAGCGGTCGTGCATGATCTTGGCCTGGGCGACGAGCTCGTCGAAGGTGTGCGGCACCTTGGCGGGGTTGAGGCCGTCGCGCGTCAGCATGGCCTTGTTCCAGAAGCTGACGTCGGTGCCGAGGTACCACGGGAAGCCGTAGGTGCCGGAGCCGGTGTCGGCGTAGGTGTAGGCCTGCAGCCCGCTGTGGACGTAGTCCTGGTCGAGCGTCGGGACGTTCTTGCCCAGGTCCAGCAGGGCCCCCGCCTTCACGGCGGCGTGGGCGATGTCCGGCGGCAGGTTGACCACGTCGGGGAGGCTGCCGCCGGTGACCTGGCTGACGATCTTGTCCGAGTAGCCGTCGCCGGGCTGGTCGATCCAGTTGATCGTGGTGCCGGCGTGCTGCTGCTCGAAGGACTTGATGAGCGCGGTGAAGTAAGGCGTGAACTTGTCGTTCTTCAGGGACCAGGTCTGGAACGTGATGCTCCCGTGCAGCGGCGCGTTCGCAGCCACGGTCTGCTGGCTCGACGCGCTGCTGGTGCCGCCGCCGACGCCGCAGCCGCTGAGCGTCACCGCGACTACGATGCCCGCAGCCAGGCCTGCCCAACCTCTTCGCATGAGATCTCCAGTGATGGTGAACTTGAGGGTGCGGAGGGTATTTCTTCTAAAGCGCTTCAGCTCGACGGACTATGCTCCGGTTGTTCATCCGGTGTCAAGGAGGGGAACAGAACTGATGGGTCGCCCGACGATCGTCGACATCGCCCGGCGTGCCGGCGTGTCCACCGGTGCGGTGTCCTTCGCCCTCAACGGGCGCCCAGGCGTCAGCGAAGCCACGCGGGCCCGCATCCTGCGCGTGGCCGAGGAGATGAACTGGCGGCCGCACAGCGCCGCACGGGCGCTGGGCGGAGCCCGGGCGGGNTGCTGTAGGCCTGGTCCTGGCCCGCGCCGCACGGACCATCGGCGTCGAGCCGTTCTTCCCCCAACTGCTCTCCGGCATGCAGGCGGCGCTGTCCGCGCACACCATCGCGCTGCAGCTCATGGTCGTCGAGGACACCGAGGCCGAGATCGAGATCTACCGGCGCTGGGTCTCCGAGCACCGGGTGGACGGCCTCGTGGTGGTCGACCTGCAGGTCCGTGATCCGCGGATCGCCGTCCTGGAGCAACTCGGCGTGCCTGCGGTGGTCCTGGGCGGCCCGGGCAAGCACGGGAACCTGCCCAGCATCTGGGCGGACGACCGCGAGGCGATGCTCTCGGTGGTCAACTACCTTGCCGCACTTGGCCATCGGCGGATCGCCCACCTCGCGGGCCTGCCGGCCTTCCAGCACACCCAGCGCCGCATGCGCGCACTGCGGGACGCGGCGCGCGCCCTCGGCCTGACCGACGCGGTGTCGGTGCCGACCGACTTCAGCGACGCGGAAGGCGCCGCCGCCACCCGCACGGTGCTCGCGCGCACGCCCAGACCGACCGCGATCATCTACGACAGCGACGTCATGGCCGTGGCCGGACTGGGCGTCGCGGCCGAGATGGGCGTCACGGTCCCGACCGAACTGTCGATCGTGTCCTTCGAGGACTCCACGCTCGCCAGGATCGTCCACCCCTCCCTGACCGCCCTGTCCCGCGACGTCTTCGCCCTCGGCGAGCAGGTAGCCAGGACCCTGCTCGCGACCATCGAGGACCCGTCCAGCCCCCGCGACACGAAGAACCCCACGCCCCTTTTGACCGTTCGGGAAAGTTCCGGCGCACCCATTGACACCGCGTAGGTAAAGCGCTTTAGAGTCTGTCCCCGGCCGGCCCGTCACCCCCGGCGGGCCGGCCGGGGCGTGACCGCGGACGCGCCCGCGGGGCCGCCCGTGCACAGGCGCGCCCGCTCCACCGTGCCCCCGGGCCGACACACCCTGGCCATGGGGCCCCCTACCTAGCCCGGCACCATCCACCCGCTGGTCCTTCCAAGGCAGGTACTCCCATGTCGTTCCGCACGCGCCGCCTGACCCGCTCCGCCCAGGCCCTGCTCGCCGCCGCGTCCCTCGCCACCGCCTGCGGCCTGGCCGCCACCCCCGCCTCCGCCGCCACCGCGCCCCACCACGTGCTCGCGTACTACCAGACCCAGTACAGCAACGGGACCTACGTCTCCCCGCTCCCGCTCCAGGGCATCGCCACCGACGTCGAGGTGGCCGCCTTCCACCTGAACACCGGCGGCACGATCACGCTCAACAACGACGCGCCGTCCTCGTCGATCTACACCCAGATGTGGTCCGACCTCGCCGCCATGCAGGCCAAGGGCACCAAGGTCGAGGCGCTGCTCGGCGGAGCCGCCCAGGGCAGCTACGCCGACCTCCACAGCGACTTCGCCACCTACTACCCGGTGCTGCGCGACACCCTCCGCACCTACCACCTCGACGGCGTCGACCTGGACATCGAGGAGACCTTCTCGCTGGCCGACACCGAGAAGCTGATCAAGCAGCTGCGCACGGACTTCGGCAGCGGCTTCCTCATCACCCTCACCCCCGTCGCCACCGACCTGTCGGGGACCTCGTCCTACTCCGGCGGCTTCAGCTACAAGCAGCTCGAACAGGACCTGGGCAGCAGCATCTCCTGGTACACCGGCCAGTTCTACTGCGGCTGGGGCAGCCTGGGCAGCACCGCCGACTACGACCAGGTCGTCGCCAACGGCTTCAGCCCCTCCCGCGTCGTCGCCGGCACCGTCACCAACTCCGCCAACTGCTCCGGCTACGTCCAGCCGAGCCAGCTCGCCTCCACCCTCAAGTCGCTGACCGGCAAGTACCCGACCTTCGCGGGAGCGGCCGGCTGGGAGTACTTCAACGCCACCCCCGTCTCCACCTACGGCACCGGCCCGGCGTCCTGGTACCAGAACGCCGCCGACGCCATGTCCGGCACGGCCGCCAAGTCGGGCCCGATCACGTCCGGGATCACCGGCAAGTGCGCGGACGACAGCTCCCAGAACACCGCCGATGGCACGCCGATCCAGCTGTGGGACTGCAACGGCACCGCCGCCCAGCAGTTCACCGTCAACGCCGACGGCAGCCTCGGCGTCATGGGCAAGTGCATGGACGTCACCCACAGCGGCACCGCCGACGGCACCAAGGTGCAACTGTGGGACTGCAACGGCACCGGCGCCCAGGTGTGGCAGCAGACGTCGAACGGCTCCCTGCTCAACCCGCAGTCGGGCCGCTGCCTGGACGACCCGCAGTCCAGCACCACGAACGGAACACAACTGCAGATCTGGGACTGCAACGGCACCGCCGCCCAGGTGTGGAAGCTTCCCTGACACCCTGAGGGCAGCCCGCCCACGGACGTCCCACCGCACCTTCCCGGTAAGGATCCCGCCCCGTGCCTGTCGCCATCACCGCCGTCGAGAACACCGACCTGTTCGTCGGAACCGAGGAGACCCCGCTCCAGGTCCTCCGGGTCACCGTGGACGCTCCTCACGACGTCGAGATCACCGTCGCGGGGCCCGGCGTCCACGGCGCGGCGACCGGCGCGGGACAGGTGGACGTACCGCTGACCGTGTCCGGGGCCCCCGCGCCGGGCGCGGTCCTGCCCGTCGTCGTCCGGGCCGGGCAGACCGAGCGGGCCACCGAGGTCCTCGTCGCCGAGCCCGGCTGGGCCATGTTCCTGGTCTCCCACTTCCACTACGACCCCGTGTGGTGGAACACCCAGGCCGCCTACACCTCCCCGTGGGAGCTGCTGTCCGGGGACGCCACCACCCGGCCGTTGTTCGAACGCAACAGCTTCGCCCTGATCGACGCCCACCTCGACCTCGCGCTGCACGACCCGGTGTACAGGTTCGTCCTCGCGGAGATCGACTACCTCAAGCCGTACTTCGACCTTCACCCCGAACGCCGCGCCCAGCTGCGGCAGTTGCTGGCCGAAGGACGGGTGGAACTGGTCGGGGGGACCTACAACGAGCCCAACACCAACCTCACCGGCTCCGAGGCCACCATCCGCAACATCGTCTACGGCATCGGCTACCAGCGCGACATCCTCGGCGGCGACCCGCGCAGCGCCTGGCAACTGGACGTCTTCGGCCACGACCCCCAGTTCCCCGGCCTGCTCGACGCCGCCGGCCTGACGGGCAGCGCCTGGGCCCGCGGCCCCTTCCACCAGTGGGGCCCGATCCAGAAGAACTTCCGCGAGGCCAAGGACGACGCCACCGTCATGCAGTTCCCGAGCGAGTTCGAGTGGATCTCCCCCTCCGGTCGCGGCGTGCTCACCCACTACATGCCGCACCACTACTCCGCCGGCTGGTGGATGGACTCCTCCCCCGACCTGGCGACCGCCGAGCAGGCGGTCTACGAGCTCTACCGCAAACTCAAGCCGGTCGGCGCGACGAAGAACCTGCTGCTGCCGGTCGGCACCGACTACACGCCGCCCAACAAGTGGGTCACCGCCATCCACCGCTCCTGGGCCGCCAAGTACGTCTGGCCCCGCTTCGTCTGCGGCACCCCGCACGACTTCCTCACCGCCGTGCGGACCGAACTGGCGGCCACCGGCCGCCGGCCCAGCCCACAGACCCGCGACATGAACCCGGTCTACACCGGCAAGGACGTCTCCTACATCGACACCAAGCAGGCCCAACGCGCCGCCGAGGTGGCGGCCGTGGACGCCGAGAAGCTGGCGACCATCGCCGCCCTGCAGGGCCTGGGCGGCTACCCGGACGTGGCACTCGACAAGGTCTGGCGCCAACTGGCCTACGGGGCGCACCACGACGCCATCACCGGGTCGGAGTCCGACCAGGTCTACCTCGACCTCCTGTCGGGCTGGCGTGAGGCCTACGACCTGGCGGCCGAGGTCCGCGACACCGCGCTGACCGCGCTCGTCGCCCGCGTCGACACCCGCCCGCCCTCAGCCGCGGACACCAACGGGACGGCCGTCGTCGTCACCAACACCCTGTCCTTCGACCGCTCCGGCGCCGTGCGCGTCCCACTGCCCGCCGGCACCGGCCAGGTCCGCGTCCTCGACGACCACGGAACGCCGGTTCCGTGCGCCGTCGAGCACGGCGTTCTCCACTTCCACGCCACGGACGTCCCCGCTCTCGGCTGGCGCACCTGGCACCTGGCCGAGGGGACGCCCGACGCCCTGTGGTCACCCACGGCGCCCGAGCCCGACACGCACCCGTCGGCGGAGAACCAGCGCTACCGCGTCGCGGTCGATCCCGCTCGCGGCGGCGCCCTCGTCAGCATCGTCGACAAGCAGCACGACCGGGAGCTGCTGCGCCCGGGCCAGGCCGGCAACGAACTGCGCGTCTACGAGGAGTACCCCCAGCACCCGGACTTCGGCGAGGGCCCCTGGCACCTGCTGCCCAAAGGGCCGGTCACCGGCTCCGGCGCCGGCCCTGCCGCCGTCCGCGGCGAACACGGACCGCTCGGCGAACGCCTGGTCGTCACCGGCGCCGTCGACGGCATCAGCTACGAACAGACCGTCACCCTGCGGGACGGCACCGACCGCATCGACTTCCGCACCCGCATCGTCGACCACCAGGCCGCCGACCGTCTCGTGCGGGTGCGCTTCCCCCTCGACCTGCCCGGCGCCCTGCCGGTCAGCGAAGTCGCCGACGCCGTCATCGGCCGCGGTTTCGCCCTGCCCGAGGTGGACGTCGCCGACGCGCCATGGACCCTCGACAACCCCGCCAACACCTGGTTCGGACTCGGCTGGACCGCGCAGGTACGCCTGACCGGTGCCGACGGCGCGCCCCTCGGCGCCCGCGCCCTCGGCATCGCCGAAGTGATCGTGCCGCGTCTCGACGACGCCGCCGACGCACGCGGCCTCGTCGCCGCCCTCGCCCGCGCCGGCGTGACCGCCACCACCTCCGGCGCCGACTGGTCCAGGTACGGCTGGCTCGACGTCGACTCCAACCTGCCGGACTTCCGCATCGTCATCGGCGGCCCCGACGCCAACCGTTGCGCCCGCGAGATCCTGGCACGCGCCGACACCGCCTACGCCGAACTGCTCGCCGAGCACGGCCGTGTCTGGGTCCCCGCGGAGAAGCCGCTGCACGACCTCTGGCAGCCCGGTGCCGACCTGCGCGACCTGCGCGCCCTGCCCGCACTGATCACCACGGACGCCGCCGCCCTCACCGCGGACCTCGCCGACGCCCAGGTCGACGCACCCTCGGCGGCCGCCCCGCCGGCGAGCGAGACGCTCACCGACCACACGGCGGCACTGCTCACCTACGGCCTGCCCGGCTTCGCCGTCGATCCCACCGGCGCGCTCCACCTGTCCCTCATGCGGTCCTGCACCGGCTGGCCGTCCGGCGTGTGGATCGACCCGCCCCGGCGCACCGCTCCGGACGGCTCCTCCTTCCAACTCCAGCACTGGACCCACGAGTTCCACTACGCCCTGACCTCCGGTGACGGAGACTGGCGGGCCCTCGCCCTGCCCTCCCAGGGGCAGGAGTTCAACCATCCCCTCTATCCGAAGCCGGCCCCCGCCCGGGCCGGGGCCCTGCCCCCCGTCCTGTCCTGGCTGCGCGTGCACCCGCAACGACAGGTCCGCCTCAACACCCTCAAGCCCAGCGGAAACCCCATCGCCCACGGCTCGCAGGCCCCCGCCCTGCCCGCCGACGGCGTCACCGTGCGCCTCGTCGAGTCCACCGGCCTGGGCAGCACGGCGGAAATCGAGGGAGCACTGCGGCTGCAACACCTCCACCGCGCCGACCTCCTGGAGCAACCGCTCGCTCCCGTCCCCGGACCGCTCGCCCTGCAGGGCGCCGAGATCGCCACCCTCACCGCCGTCCCCGCGACACCCGAGACGACGACCGACCCGGTCCGCACGGCTCCGCTCGGCCCCGTCACCGAGGTCGCCCAGCCGGTGCACAGCCGGTACTGGCTGCACAACCGCGGCCCGGCGCCGATGGGCTACCTCCCGGTCTCCGTCGGGCTCACCCCGGGCCTGCTGCACTCGCACGGAGGGCCGGTCCAGCTCTCCGCCGTCCTCGCCTCCCACCTGACGGACACCGCAGTGGAGGGAACCGCCCACGTCCTCGCGCCCGACGGCTGGCAGGCGGACCTGCGGCAGCGCCCCTACCGCCTGGACCCCTCCGGCCACGTGCGGTTCCCCGTCACCGTCACCCCGCCGACCGGGGCCGAACCCGGCCTCTACCACGTCGCCGTACGCACCGAGTACGCCGGCCAGCACGTCGAGGACGTGGCCGCCGTCGTCCTCGGTGACGTCCCAGGGCTGCTCCCCGTACCCGTGCCGAGCATGGAGGAGTGGCAGCAGGCCCAGGGCACCAAGGCGGACACCGGCCGGGACACCGGTCTCACCGTCGAGGCCTCCAGCGCGGCCCTGCGCCTCGCCCCGGGCACTCAGGCCGACCTGACACTGCGGCTCACCAACGGCACACGGGGCGAGATCCGCGGGGAACTCCAACTGGTCTCCCCCTGGGGAACCTGGGAGATGATCGACGCCCCGGTGCGCGGCTTCCAGGTGGCCGCCGGCGACCGCTTGGACGTCGCCTTCACCGTCACGGCCCCACCCGACATGCCTGCCGGCGCCTACTGGGCCGTCGTCAAGGTCATGTGGTTCGGCCGCTGCCAGTACGCTCCTACGGTCGAACTGGTGGTGGCACCGTGAGCGCGGATCACCCTCACCACCCTTCCCCGCCCGCCGTCCTGGGCCTGCTCGACGGCAGGCCCCTGTCACGCGCCGCACTCGACCACCGCCTGGCCGCCCTGCGCTACGGCCCCCGTGCCTCGGCGCTCCCGAGGCCCGGCAGCGCCGAGGCACGGCAACTGACCCGATGGCTGGCGCAGGTGCTTCTCACGGAGGCGCTGTGCGAGGCGGAGGCCGAAGCCCGTGGACTGCGCGTCGACGCCGCGCCGCCGGTCCGGCTCGACCAGCGCGAGGCCGTGGAGCTCGGCTCGATCACGGCAGCCGCGTACGAGGGCAGCGCCGCCGTCCGGGCGGTCTTCGAGGCGGTCACCGCCGACGTCACCGTCCCCCCCGACCAGGCAGCGCCTGGCCTTCCCGGACCGCCGGTCCCCCGCGAGATCTGGCACGTGAGCACCCCTGCCGGGGACTTCGAGGCCGCACCGGAGACCCTGCCCCGCGAATTGGCCGCAGCCCTGCGCACGACGCCTCCGGGCGAGCAGGTCGTCGTCGGTCCGTGGACCGCCGCCCTGACGGGTCGGCACATCCCCGAGCCCGAGGCACCCACCGCCGACCCCCTCCCCAGGGCGCGGCGCGCCGCCTTCGTCCGCTGGCTCGACCGCGCCCGCGCCGAGCGGCTCACGCTGGTCCCCGGTCTGGAACACCCCGGGGACCCGAACCAGCCCGACAACCACCACCAGCACTGACCCACGGCTGGGGCGCCGCGCGGCAAGCGAGCGAGCGCCCCAGGACCATTTCCCGGGCGAGGGCGGGCATGGCGATGGTGCCGCCAGGGTCAGCTGCGACGTGCCCGCTGACTAGCGGGCGGCGTGGCGCCCGCCGCGGCGGAACACCGTCGCGCCGAGGACGAGGGCGATCAAGAAGACGATCACTCCGATCACCAGCAGATACAGCAGTCCGTGGACGACTGCGCCGACGAGCCCGAGAGCGACGGCAATGATGATCAAGAGGAGTATCCAGGCCATGGTCAGCTCCCTCAGCGCCGGGCGAGGCGGCGTTCTCCGCCGGCCCCGGGTGTGTACGTGTGGCCGTAGTGGGAGAACACACTCGGCTCATCGGCGGCGGCCAGCACCCCATCGGTGTCGATGGCCGGCGCGTCCTTGACGACGGACTTCGCGAACGGGACCTTGACGTAGCCAGGTCCCAGTACGGCGTCCGCGATGGGGACGAACACCAGCCGGTGCCTGCCGGGAAGTCCGACCGTCACAGTGCCGAACGAGGCCTCGTCGGTCGCGGTGTCGACGTACACGGACTCGAGAGTGCCGATCTTCTTGCCCGCATCGTCCAGCACGTCGTGACCGCGCCACTCCCGGATGTCGGCGATCTGCAGCATCCCGTCCTCCTTGCCTGCGTCCTCGCGGCTGTCGCTGCTCCCCGCGCGCATGCCCCGAGGAGACCGCGGAAACCCTGGCACTCGAAGCGCGCTACCAGGGGACTCCCGCACGAGGGGGGCGTCTCCCCCCGCCGACCCGGAGCCCCATGGGACACCCGCGCGCCGCTGCCCTGGTTCGTTGGCCCCACCATGCGGGCCTCCTCCGCGCGGCACTCCCGCGACAGCGTCCGACCCGCCGTGCCATGGAAGCAGCGCACGGGGGGCCGCGTCGCGTCCCCTTGAGGACAGCCCGCCACGCATCTTCGGCCGTCGGTCACGGACCATCTGCTCAGTCTGGCCGGCGGCCGTTGTCACGATCCGGCGGAGGCGGGTCGTCCGCGGTGTCGAGAAGCGAGGCCGCCAGAGTGCGCAGGGCATTCGTCAGGCGCCTGAAGACGGCGGTCCACGCCCGGCTTCCGCTCAGCGACGCGTCCGAAGCCCGCCGGCTGCTTGAGGACCGGACAAACCTGGGCCGAGTCCCGCTCCTGCCCTGGCGGCCACTCGGAGGCAGAGCGGCGAAGGGGCCACACAGCACTCGCGCGTGTTCACGGCGGCGACCGGGGCCGCACGTGTCCGTGGCGGGCCGGGCCGTGATGAGGGGTCCGGGGTCATGAGCGGGTGGTTCTTCGTTCGAGTGAGCGGATGAACCGGGCCATCTCGGACGCCACGGCTCGGGGTTCACGCCCGGTGGTGTCGATCAGCGGCAGTCCGAGTTGCCGGTAGCGGCGCCCGTCATGAACACCTTCCAGTCGACGTTGTGGGTTGGAGGTCTTGGCCAGCCGACGCTCGCGTTCGTCGTCCGTGCAGTCGAGCAGTATCCACGCTCCGATCGGCCAGTCCTTGAGCTCGTCCGGGGTGCAGACGCCAAGCAGCACGACCGGTAGGTGCGCCACCGAGCGCAGAACAGCGTGGACGAGCTGGCGGTAGGCAGCCCAGGTTTCGGGGTTGGCTGCTATGGGTCGCTCGGCCAGCGCGGCGGCGGGTTCCATGAACGCGTCCCAGTCGAGTACGACATGGTCTGGCAGGAGCTTGGCCAGTTCGGGGACGAGGGTGGTCTTCCCGGCGCCCGGGGCTCCCAGGACGGCTGTGACCGACCGCCCCGTCTTGGGCTCGCGCATGCATGCCGCCCCTCGGAGATACAACTCACTGGCCTTAGCAGGCTTCCCAGGTCGAGGGAGCCGAATGCGGGAGCAGCGTCATTCGTCCCGGGGGGAAGCGGGGCGGAACCTGGGCCACACGGACGGGCGCAGGGATGGGAGCGGCGCTGCTTCACCCGAGGGGGACAAGGCCCTGCCGCCGGAGACCGGCACGCACGCAGTCGGTGGGGCTTGAACTGCGGGGGCTCGCACCCCCTACAGTTAAGCCAATGGTTAACTATAGGGTCGACTTCGACCAGGTGTTCCACGCCTTGGCTGATCCGACGCGGCGGATCCTGCTGGAGCGGCTGACCCAGCGTCCTGCTTCGGTCAGCGATCTGGCCCGGCCCCTGTCCATGTCGCTGCCGGCCGTGCTCCAGCATGTGCAAGTCCTGGAAGCAGCCGGTCTGGTGGCGTCGGAGAAGGTGGGACGGACACGGATCTGTCGGCTGGAGCCGACCACCTTGCGGGCGGCCGAAGGATGGCTTCGAGAACGGCGGACAGCGTGGGAGCTGCGGCTGGACAGGCTCGGTGACCACCTGGCGCAACAAGCTGACCCGGAATGAACACGACGCCAGGAATGGAGGGGGAATCATGACTGAGCGTTCCACGACGCATGCCACTTTCACGATCGAGCGGAGCTTCGACGCCCCGATTGCCCGGGTCTTCGACGCCTGGGCGGACGCCAAGGCCAAGAGCCGCTGGTTCGCCGGCGCTACGGATGCATCGGAGCGGGAGGCGATGGAGGTCGACTTCCGTGTCGGGGGAGTCGAACGCAGCGTGGGCACCCTGCTCGACGGTGGCCCCGTGTACACCTACGAGGGCGTCTTCCAGGACATCGTGCGCAATGAGCGGATCGTGCTCACTCATCACATCTCGCGCGACGGCGAGCGGATCTCCGTCAATCTCGTCAGCATCCAGTTCGCGCCTGACGGTGATGGCACCCGGCTGACCGTGACCGACCAGGGAACCTACCTCGACGGACTCGACCAGGCGCACTGGAGGGAAGCCGGCACCCGCAGCCAACTCGACGTGCTACAACGGGATTTGAGCCAGCAGAACGGCTGACCGTTGACGCGGGTTCCGCGCACGCCGATCTGCCGCACGCCAGCTCCCCCTTCCTGGCCGTAGCGTCACGGCAGCTTCGATCACCGTCGCGGCAGGCCTTTCGCCCTACCGAGTTCACGAAGCGGTCGGGGGCCGGGTGATCGAGTCGGCCTCGGCCGGCATGGGGCCGCAGGAGCCCACCGGTCCGCCCTTTCGGACTTCGACGGTCCCCAGCCGGACAGCGGAAAGGGACGCGATGGGGATGCCGCGAGCCGGGCATCCCCCGTGAGATCGCTGCGAAGACGGCGTCTCACCCCCAGGGCGGGCGGCCGGTCAGCGGAAGTAGTGGCCCTGGTCGATGTCGTCGATGAGACCGGGGTGGGTGGGCTTCCAGCCGAGAAGGTCCTGGGTGTGGGTGCTGGAGGCGGGCATGTCGGTCGTGAGGAGCCGCTGGAGCACCGGGCTGAACTCCTCTGCGGGCAGCGACCGCGCGGGAAGGTCGAGATGCCGGCCGATGGCGTCGGCGATCTCGCGGACCTGCACGCCCTCGTCGCCGACGGCGTGCAGGACGGAACCGGCCGTGGCCTGTTCGAGGGCCAGCCGGTAGAGGGCGGCGGCGTCCTGGACGTGGACGGCGGGCCAGCGGCTGGTGCCGTCGCCGATGTAGCCGCTCACGCCCTTTTCCCGGGCCCTGGCGATGAGTTGGGGGATGAACCCGTGGCGCTCCCCCTGGCCGTGGACCGAGCGGGGCAGCATCACCAGGCTGCTGCGGACGCCTGCCTCGGCGGCTGCGAGTGCGGTGCGCATGTTGGCGACGCGGGCGGCGAGAGGGCCGGTGGCCACGAGTTCATCGTGTTCGGTCGCGGGCCGGCCCGGTGTCGTGAGGGTCGCACCGGAGATGACCAGGGGCTTGCCGGAGCCGGCGAGGGCGGTGGTGAACGTCGCGATGGCCTGGGCATCGGTCCGCGTCGCGGCCTCGCTCATGCTGGGGACGACGAAGGCCAGGTGGATGACGCCGTCGCTGCCGACAGCACCCGCGTGCAGCGCGTCCGTGTCGGCGAGATCACCGCGCAGCACCTCGGCGCCCATGGCCGCCACCGCCCGCGCGGAGCCGTCCGAGCGGGCCAGGCCGACGACCTGGTGGCCGGCGTGGAGAAGTTCGGGGACGACGGCTGAGCCGATCCAACCGGAAGCTCCGGTGACGAAGACGCGCATGGCAGGACTCCTTGGGAGGCGGGGCCGCGGGCGGACGGGCGTGCAGGGGCCGCTCACAGACCGATGCGACTGTGTTGCATCAACACTACTCCCACGACGCGACCCCGTCGCATCATTCGGGAGGATGATGCGACCTGGTCGCGTCACATAGAATGCGGCGGTGAGCAGATGGGCACCCGACGCACGCGAGCGCCTGGAGAGTGCGGCGCTGGACCTGTTCGTGGAGAACGGCTTCGAGGAGACGACCGTCGCCCACATCGCGGATCGCGCCGGCTTGAACCGCGCCACGTTCTTCCGTCACTTCGCCGACAAGCGCGAAGTCCTGTTCGGTGGCGAGGACGTGCTGGCCGGCCTGTTCGCCGAAGGCATCCGCGCCGCCGCCACGGAGGCCACCCCTGCCCAGTGCCTGCAAGCGGCGTTCGCGGCCACCGGGGCCGCGATGACCCCGCAGCAGCGGGCCAAAGCCGCCAAGCGCATGCAGGTGGTCGCGGCCAACAGCGACCTGCAGGAACGCGGACTGCTCAAACACGCCCGGATCGCCGCCGCCATCAGCACCGCCCTGCGGGACCGGGGCACCGACGAGCTGACCGCCCGGCTGAGCGCCCACGTGGCGCTGCTCGCCTTCGCCATCGCCATCGAGCGCTGGACGAAAGCCGAGGACGACCAACCGTTCCCGCCCCTCGCCCAAGCAGCCCTGGGCGACCTGCAGGCACGCGCCGCCGAACTCGGCGCCCAGCCCCGCCCGGACAAGCGCGGCGCCGATCCCGAGACGCCGTCGGCGCCGGTCTGATCGCCACCGGCGTCGAACCGGCCCGAACCGGCGGCTCCGACCCGGCGTGCTGCGGGGGCAACCCGCATGGTGAGCGTGTCCCCAACGCCGCCTACCGGCACCTCGCCGACCGCGACCAACCGGGCCTTCCGCCACGGCCTTCAGCTGCCGCAGCACCATGCTTAACCGCCTCCCCCGCCCAGGCTCAGGCGGGCGCGGGATCCCAGCCCGCTCGGTCAACTACGAACCGCGCCGGACGGATTGGTGGCCGCCGGCGTCCTCTCCCCACCCCGCCGTCCCGGCCTCGAATTCCCCATCTGATCCGCGGTCCACGGCCTCGCCGTCCTCACCCGGCCAAGGCCCGCTGCGGGACGTCGGCGACGCCAAGCGCGCCTGACTGGGGGCGTCCCTGCTCGCCTTCGTCGGCGAGAGCGTGGCGGACAGCGCCGGTTGAGCCGCTGGAGTACTTCACTGCGCGCTCCCGGCGGCAGGGCGTGCCCGCTCGTCGGCTGCGGCCAGCCAGAAGTAGACCGGGGGCAGGGCGAGTTCGATGACCGTGAGCACGATCTGGAACGCGTTCGGCCAGCCCTGCGTCGCAGCCGAGAGCAGGCGGCTGAGCCCTCCCAGCAGGAAGATGCCCGCGAGCACCCGCACACCTGCGGCCGGAACCGGGCGCTGCCGGGCGACCAGGAGCCAGGCCAGGCCGTAGCCCGCGAAGATCGCGCCGAGGAAGCGCGTCAGGCTGTCGACGGTCGGCCCGGCCTGCGCCTCGCCGGGGATGGCCGCGTTGCCGGCCAGGACGTGGAACAGCCCGATTGCCACGCAGCTCCACCCCATCGCGTGGGCGAGCACCCGCAGAGTTCTGGCCACGGTCCACCACTCCCCATCCTGGTTGACGTGTGTCTACTAAGCCAGCCTACGACTCGTTGGTAGACACGTGTCAAGTAAGCTGGCTCCATGCCTCCCCGCCGACGCCTCGATCCCGAACAGCGACGCGCCCAACTCCTGGCCGTGGGTGCGCAGTTCTTCGCCGCACACCCCTACGAGGAGGTGCTGATGGAGGAGGTCGCCGCGCGGGCGGGGGTCTCGCGTGCGCTGCTGTACCGCCACTTCCCCGGCAAGCGAGAGCTGTTCGCGGCCGTCTACCAGCAGGCGGCGCAGCAACTCCTCGCCAGCACGCGCTTCGACCCGCAGGCCACACTCGTCGAGCAACTCGCGCAGGGCCTCGACGCGCACCTCGACTACTTCATCGCCAACCGCAACGCGGTGCTGACGGCCAACCGGGTCCTGGCGGGCGATCCGGTGATCCAGACCATCATGACCGACGAACTCGACGCGCTGCGGGCCCGGTTGCTGCATGTGCTGCCCCTCGCGGACGAGGGCTCCCGTGCGGCCGTGTCCGGGGTGCTCAAGAGCTGGCTGGTCTTCGTCCAGGTGCTCTGCGTGGACTGGCTGACCGAGCAGACCTGCAGCCGGGGGGAACTGCGCGACGTCTGCATCGGCGCCGTCCTGGGCGCGGTACGGCCCCTCCTGGCCGTCGACCCGGCACCGGAATGGCCCCCCGCACGCGCCTGAGCATCCTGCCCCCACCCCATGAAGGTTGAGGACTGCCCGGGGACGACTGCCAGAGCCGGTGCCCAGCCGGCCGGCTGAAGGCGCAGCCCGCCGGGCCGCCTACCTGCCGTCCCCACCACCGCCGTGCCGTGCAGCACGAGCCACCCGCCCGAGCAGCGGCAGTGGGTGCGCTGGCTGCGGGGCAAGCGGCCCGTGAGAATCGGGTCATGACGGATGTGCCCATGCAGATCAATGCCCTGATCGTCGATGCCACGGACCCCGAACGGCTGGCCCACTTCTGGTCACAGCTGCTCGGCAGGCCCGTCACGGCTCGCACGGGTCCCTATGTGTGGCTCCAGAGGGACAACGGCCTCGGGCTGGGATTCCAACGGACCAGTGAACCCAAGGTCGGCAAGAACCGCATGCACTTCGACATCGCCTCACCCGACCCGGCAAGCGAGCAACAGCGAGTGGAAGCGCTCGGCGGCCGCAGGCTGGAGCAGTACGCCGAAGGCGGCTTCCTCGTCATGGCCGACCCCGAAGGCAACGAGTTCTGCATCATCCCCACCGGTCCCTGCAAGCTCGACGAGGAAGGACGCGCCCACTATCTCGACTGAACGCGCCTGCCCAGCCAGCTGCCGGGCACCGCGGGGCCTCAGGACCTTCAAGCGGTGATGGCGCAGAATCCCGAACGCGGGCGGCGCTGACCCGCACCGTTCGCTGCCCCCGCAGGACGCTGGGGACGTCCAATAGGTCTCGTCAGCGGACCAGTGCGCCAGGCCGACGCCATCCGGTGGTCTGCTTTCGTCGTCGCCGAGCGTGTCGCGGGCCGCTGCCGTCGTCTCACAGGTGTTGCGCGGATGTCAGTGTGTTTACATCCACCTCTCAGTGATCTTGGTCGCAGGTTGAGGAATCCGACAAGTACCCACCATCGATCGGGCATGGAGCGGTAACAGTGTCCGCCTACGGTCGCGGCATGACTTTCGACCCCACTCTGATCGCCAGCAGCTTCGCAGCCGTCGAGCCCCATGGAGTCAAGATCACCAAGTACTTCTACGAGCACCTCTTCGACAACAACCCGGGCGTCAGGCCCCTGTTCGCGCGGCACATGGAGGAGCAGGAGGACCGGCTCTGGAACGCCCTCGGCGGCCTGGTCGCCAACGTCGAAGACACCGAATCGGTCACACGCATCCTGCGAAGCCTCGGAACCCGGCACGTTGGCTACGGCGCCCTGCCTGAGCACTTCCCGGCCGTCGGCGCCAGCCTGCTGGCCACCCTCAGGCACTTCGCGGGCGAGGCCTGGACGCCGCAGATCGAGGAGTCGTGGACCGCCCTGTACGGGGTGATCACCGCCACCATGAGTGAGGCGATGACCGAGGCGGCTGTCGGCACGGGCAGGGCGGCCAACAGCGACTGAGGAGCAGCCGGCGCCTCTCCGGTCCGGAGGTCCCCTCCGTCGCGGCCTCGCCGCGGTGGACGGGCGGGCGGACGACACGGTGCTCTGGCACGTCCGCACATTCCCTGGCACTGGGCAACTCGGCGACGACCAGGTGCCGCCACGGCGAGTTGCTGACCGCTGGGTGCGACCGCGCCCTGTGACGGCCTCTTCGGGCCCCTACGTCGCCGTCCCTTCGAGGAACGACGCGAGATTGGCCAGCGAGGAAGCGATGCCTGCCTCGTGGGCGGCCTGGTCGATGCCAGGTGGGACGTCCGTCGCGGTGACGGTCACCTCGGTTCGGTCGCCGATGGGAACAAGCTGCCAGGTCATGGTCATGGTGCCGGCGTATGACGGATCGTCGGCGACGAACACCGCCTCCTGGACCACCCGCCCCGTCGGGAGCAGCTCGGCGAACCTGACATCGACGACGTCGGTTGCAGCTGAGGTCTTGCCTGGGCCCTCGTCATGGTCGAGGTAGGTAAGGACCATCCGGAATCCTCCGCCAGGCGCCGGATCCCACCGGTCGAGCCGTCCGCGCATGCCGTGTGGCGGCAGCCATGTCTCGAGGGATTCCCGGTCCAGGAGGGCGCCGTATACCGTCGCCGGGTCCGCGGCGACAACCCGGCTGGCACGATCTGTCCTGCTCATGCTTGGACTCTAGTCGGGGCATTCCACCGACGGGCCCAAGCAGATTCGCGTTCCGACGCATGCGCGAAACGGCGTGGGCTCGGGGCCGGGCAGCGTCATCGCCACTGTCCGAGGGCGTCGAGGAGGCCGATCTGGTCGGGGTGGAGGGTGTCGGCTCGGGCCTGCTGCTGGTGGAGCCAGGCGCCGGGCCGGAAGGCGGGGTCGTCGCCGGGACCCGGACGGTGCTTGGGACCGGTGAGGGTGCCGCCGGCGGCGAGGTAGGCCTGCAGGCGGCGGTAGGAGCGGGCCCACTTGGGGTCGAAGCGCCACAACGGGTCCAGGGTGTCGAGGCGTTGGCGCTGTTCGTCGGTGAGGTTGGCGAGGTTCTTGCGCTGGCGGCGCAGCCAGGAGCCGAGGGCGTAACCGTCGAGGTGGGCGGTGGCGGGGACGAGGAGTTCGCCGTGGTGGGTGTGCCAGGCGGTGGCGTAGGCGGCGCCGCGTTCCCAGGCGGCGGCGTGCAGGGACCAGATCATGCCGAGGGCGTCGAGTTCGCTGATCCGGGCCGGGGAGAGCATTCCGGCGTTGCGCTGCTCCCGCTGGCGGTGCAGCCACGCCTTCAACTCGCCTTCTGCCGGGTCGAGGTGGCCGTGCTCCGCGACGAAGGCTTCTGCCCGCTCGTACATGCGCTCCCATTCGCGGGAGCGGGGGGTGAACATGCGCAGCTTGATGGCGCGCAGGATCTGCTCGTGGTGGGCGCGGGCGTCGATGTGCAGCCAGGTCGTCTCCGCCGTCGACTCCCTGAACTCCGCGTCGGCCGTGGGCGCGGAGGTTCCTTGGGCCTGCTCTCCTGCCCTGCCTTCGGCCTTGCGCTCCTCCGCGGCCAGGAGGGCGAGGCCTTGGCTCGGGACGCGGCGCTTGGTGCGCAGTTCGGCGATGCGGGCGGTGACACGGGCGTCGTGCTCGGCCAGCGACGACAGGACTCGCCAGACCGTGGAGAACGCGGTGCGGTCCAGTTCGGCGGCCTGTTCCCGGCTGGGGTCGCCGCCCTCGTCGTCGTGCTCACCTTCGGGCAGGTAGACCGGAAGGATCACCCGGGCGGTCTTGGGCAGGCCGCGGGGGTGGAGGCGCTGGGCGCGGCCCAGGCCCTGGATGATGTCCACGGTCGAGGACTTGGGGTCGACGTAGACCACCGCGTCGACGGTCGGGACGTCGACGCCTTCGCCGAACAGGCGGCAGTTGCACAGGACGGCGAGTTCGTCGCTGTCGGGGTCGCTGTGGCCGGCGAACTCGTCGAACGCCTTCTTCCGCACCCGGGGTGAGTCGGTGCCGGCCAGCGCCCGAGACCACAACGCGGAGGGGCGCTCGTCCTCGGGCAGGAGGTCGAACGCGGCGTTCAACGCCTTCGAGAACGAGCGGGCGTTGTCGTTGCGGGAGTGGAACGTGATGATCCGGCGCAGCCCGTGCTGCTTCGCCGCCCGCAGCAGGGCGATGCACAGTGCGAGTTCCTGCAGTTCGGCGTTGACGCGACGGCTGCGCAGGTCATTGATCGCGGGCAGGGTGAGCAGGTCGCGCAGGTCCTTGTCGGTGACGACGGGGACGAGGACCTGGTAGTCGGTGATCAGCCCCAGGTTGATGCCCTCGTCGACGGTGAGGCGGTAGACCACCGGCCCGAACACCGCCTCGTCGTCCATGCTGTAGACGGTCCCGTCGCGCTCGTCGTCGACGCTCTCGGAGACCTTCACGGTGGCGGTGAAGTTGACCCGGCGGGCCGCGGGCACCTTGTCGTCGTCGTGGACGGCGGCCCAGTCCTTGCCCGCGGCGCCCGCGGTGCGGTGGGCCTCGTCCACCACGATCAGGTCCCAGGCCGGCAGGCCCCACAGCCCGTGGGCTTCGACGATCCTCTCCAGGCTCGCGTAGGTCGCGTACACCGTCAGCGGCCCGTCCGGCGCGGCCTTGACGATCTGGGCCAGCAGCTTCGCGTCGGTGGTCACCGCGCGGCGGATCCGCCCGTGAGTCGCAGCCACGTCCAAGGCCTCGCGCGCGGAGCAGGCGGCGACGGCCTGCCCCCGCCGACCGCCCAGGGTGGACCAGGATGTCGCGGTCTGCTGCAGCAGGTCGATCGTGGGCACCAGCACCAGCACCCGCCCACGGGGCGCCAGGCGACGCGCACACCCGGCCGCCATGACGGTCTTCCCCGAGCCGCAGCAGGACTCGACCAGAGCCCGGCCACCGTCGCGCACCTGACGCCACACCGCCGACACGGCCTCGCGCTGGTGCGGGCGCAGCGCGGCCGCGCGCGGGAGGTGACGGTGGACGGTGCGCGGGCGGGCCGCGATCGGTTCGGCCGGGTACTCGGGATCGACGGTGGTCGCGGCTGGGGCGGTGGTCACGGTGGATCCTCCAGCGGGGCCGAACAGAGCAAGGGCAGTGGGGAGTTGGCGGTGAGTCAGCGGCGGCGTGGCACCCATCCGCGGACCTGGAGGAATCCGATCTCGGCGCCCGGGCGGGCACGGCCGGTCTCCACCAGCCACGTCAGCACGGCGTCGGTGACGTCGCCGCGGGCGGCGACGACCCGGGCCGACCACTCGGCCGCGTCCATGCCGCTGGAGACCTTCGACCCGTAGGAGCGCTCCTCGGTCCGGTCCGCGCGCGTGACCACGCCCCGGCGCAGCCCCGGGGAGTCGTCCAGCGATCCGGCGGGGAGGGTGAAGTCCCGTGCGCGCATGCGGACGGTGAGGGCGATACGGCCCCCCTGCTGCGCGGTCTGGTGGATCGCGTCGGCCAGGTGCGCGGCCCCGGAGGCGATGGCCTGCCGTCCTGCCTGCGCCGTGACCGAACCACCCGGCGTGGCGACCGTGTCGCGGGCGCGGGTGCGCGCGACGCGTCCGTCGCGGGTGGTGCGCGGGCGGATCTGCGCGGCCGCGATCGCGCGCAGCTCCTCCATGTCGCGGACGCCGCCCTGGACCGCGGCGACCAGCTGGCGCAGGGCAGGGACGAGGGAGGCGCCCTTGTTCCTGGTGAAGAACTGGGACACGAGGGAGGCGTTGCGGCCGAGCATCCGGGCGACCTGGGAGCGGTTGTAGCCGGCGTCGACGAGCTGCTGCGTCAACCGGGCCGCCTCGTTCCGTTCCTGAGGGGATGTCACCGCTCACCTCGGGCGGCGAGTTCCGTGCGGCCGAGGTTGCGCAGCTGCAGCAGCTCCTCCTCCGTCGCCGGGGCCTGGATCGGGCCGGTGAGGTGGCCCTTGAGGAGGTAGTCGCCCGGCTCGGCGTGGTAGGGCCACTTCGGGTCGTAGGTGAGGTAGATCGCGTCGGTGCGGAACGCGACCACGCTGCCCTCGGGGACGTGCAGGGCGCCGACCTTCACGCCGTCGGCGCGCATGTTCATCTCCAGCAGCGCCGCCCGCGCGCCCGACCACACGCCTGCCGCCCACTCCGGGTGTGCGTAGGCGTCGCTGGAACCGGTGCTGACCCGCTGCCAGGTCACGGTGCGGGCGTCCATGGCGATGATCTCCGCTCCGGCCGGGACCTGGTCCAGCCGGTCCGCCGGCACGCTGCCGGTGACCATCCGGGGGCGGGCGGCGAAGCCGCCGATGCCGAACAGCAGGATCGAGCGCACCGCCCGCGACGCCAGGTAGGCGGCGGTGCGCTCGCCCGGGTCCGCGTGGGTGTGGGAGAGGCCGGTCAGTTGGGACCAGGCGGACTTGAGGCGGCGCGACCACTCGTCCAGCGGCTTGCCCTCCTTCCACACCAGCCCGTCGAGCACCTCGACCCGCCACGGCGCCAACGGGTTCGTCAGCGCGGCGTACACCTCCGCGCCGCCGGCCCAGGTGGTGAAGGTCTGCCCGGGGGTGGCGGGGTAGGTCCAGTCCCGGTCCCCGCCCGCGGGTGCCGGCAGCAACCCCACATGCTCCCAGCCGTCCGGGACGGTCACCCGCACCTGCCAGTGCGAGACCGACATCATCGCCTTCACCTGGGCCTTGCCGTCCATCGCCGCCCACTCGCGGGCGGTGACCCGGCGCGGGGCGCCGACACCGGAGCGCCAGGTGTGCCGGGCGTAGGCGAAGGTGCGGTCCAGCTCCACCAGCGCGGGGAGTTCGACCGGAACGCGGGGAGGGGTGAGCAGTTCGGTGCGGCCCTGCCCGGCGGTCGCGTGCATGAGCGCGCGCAGTTCCTCGGACATCACCGGGAACCCGCCCGCGAACTCCCCCTTGGTCGGGATCGTGCGCGACCACAGGTCCCGGCCGGTCGTCGACGGCGACCCCAACAGCACAACGTCCGGCCAGAACTGACGCAACGTCTGCCACAGCAACCGGAACGCGCTGCGGACCACCAGCGGGTCCGCACCCGCCGGGTCGAACCACTCCCCCACGGACCGGATCTCCACCTGCCCCGAAGGCTCGTCCGTCCCGGCGCGCATGTAGCGGCCGACCGGAAGCCGGTGGTGGACGTAGTGGCCGGCCTGCCGGTCGCGGCCCTTCCCGACACTGACCGTCCACCGCTCACTCGGGGTGTTCAGCCACGCCGCGACCGCGTCGCGCAGCGTGGGGTAGCGCTCCGCGCCCAGATGCCACGGCGCCCCACCGGTCACCAGGATCCGCTGCACCCCGGGCACGGAAGCGGTGACCGCGTCCAGGATCGCCCCAGGCGACCGGTCCCCCAGGTCCAGCCGGACCGCGTCCCCGCGCGCGACCAGCACCCCGGTCCCGGTGTCCAGGAACACCGTGTTCATCGCCTGCTGCGTGAAGTTCGGGCGCCTGGACACCAAGCCCTGCGCCACCTCGGTGAACGCGTCACCGGCCGGACCCTGCGGAATCGACGGCAGGACCCGCTGCATGCCGCCCTGCGCGGGCGCAACCGGGGAAGCGACGCCCGGGTCGAGGGCTTCTGGCCGCAGCTCCGCCCCCCGCAGATCCTCGGCGCGGTGATCGGGCCGGGCGGCCGCAGCCAGCGCTTCATCGGCGTCCTGCTCGGCCTCGGGCAGAGGCGCGGCTGACGACGCGGGCGCCTCTGCGGCTGCGGCAGGAGGGGGCGCGGACGGGACGGCCTGGTCCCCAGGGGCAGGAGCCGGGGCGGGCGTGGGCGGGACGGGCTGGACGACGGGGGCGGCGGTTGCCGCACGTGCTGAGGCCGGGGTCGGGTCCAGCAGCGGCGCCAGCCGGACCACCTCCCCGACCGACATCCCCGCCGCCTTGGCGATCTCCGCAGCCTTCGCCTTCTCGTATCCCACCAGGGAAGCGACCTGCCGGTCCTGAACACCCGTCAGCTTGTCCAGGGCCTTCTGCGCCGCCTCAACCGCCCTCGCGGCCTGCGCGATCTCCGAACGGCGCGCCCGCAGCTCGCTCAGGGCCCGGGTATAGGCCTGCCGGTCCATCCCGTCACGCTCCCTCTGCCGATACGCCCATGGAGGGGCCGGCGGGCACATAGGCGATCGGGCCGCCGGACTCCGACGGCAAACGGCAGCCCAGCAGTTGACGGGCGATGGCCTGGTCCTCAGCGGCCGCCCGCGTGCTGATGGTGCGAGCAGTGGAGTCGGTCAGGTCGGTGACCCAGCCGAGCAGACTGGCCCGGGTGAAGTGCCAGCGGCGCATCGTCGCCGGAGCACCGTTGTGCACCGCCTGCTCCAGACCAGTGAGGACTGCGACCACGAACTCCCCGACCGTGACCGCGAGATAGCGGCCCGCAGCCACCCGCTCCGGGTCGCACCGCCACCAGCGATCGGACGCGGCCAGCAGCTGATCGGCGGTCAACCCGGCCCCGAAGCCGATCCACTCACGCTCCGGGGCCGGATCGTCGTCCGGCGCCGCGGCAGCGGGCCCCGTCCGCAGAACGGCGAGCGTGGGACCGGGCAGGGTGGACAGGTCGGCCATCGGCACGGACTTCAACGCATCCAGCGCAGCCAGCGGGAAGACCTGCCCCTTCGGCCGGTCGAGCACGTCCGGGACCAGCCCGGTCGCGATCAGCTTCCGCAACGGCGCACCCGTCATGCCCAGTTGGCCGGCTGCCTGCCCTGTCGTGAGCCTCACGTCGCTTCCCTCCCGCACGGCTCCCCATAGCATATCAGGAGAGTCCATGAGGCATATGCGTATGACTTGAGTAGCGCCCGCTATCCGCTATACAGCGCGAGGGTCCTACTCTGTCCGAGGGCCGGCGTTGCGCACTCCAACTGGTCCGCGTGAAGCCGGCCGGCTGACCTGACGCTGACGTCCTGGGGAGCGATTGACGGTGTTCAGGTTGAGCTGCCTTCCGGCCCGGTCTCCGACCGCTCCGCACGACGAGCCTCCCGTCGCGAGCCGAGCACCGCGCTCGTGCCCGCCCGACCGGCCGTCATCTCGTCCCCGTTCTCAGCCCTGAGCCCGGCGGCCCAGCGACCGGCAAGTTCCTCCAGCTCGGCGGCACTGGCGTTGGCCAGGGCCCGGGTCAACCGCTGCGGCAGAGCGAACCTCCACCCCGTCGTTCAGCGGTGGGGTGACCCACTCCGGCCACGGCCACCGATGGAGTTGCTCAACCGACGAGGCCTCGGCCGAGGGCTCCTGGAAGTACATGTCCCAGTCCGCGATGGCGCTGTCCGGCTCAATGAAGTGGCAGGCCACAGACTCCAGGAGCACACCAGGGCCCCGCAGGCGCGTTGCGGCGGCGGCCTCGTCGTCCGGGGGCAGGAAGAGCGCGATGTCGTGGGCCACCTGGGCATGGTCGCAGACTGCGGTGCCGGGGCGCGTGACACCTGCCGCCCCTTCAGGGCCCTGGCTCAACCTCCGTGACGTTGCCCCCGAGCCAGGAAGGCGGCAAGCCTCGCGCCCGGGTCGTCGGTCACGTGGTGCGCGGACCGTCCGGTCGGCCAGGTCGAGATGCCGTCGCCCATCCACCGTGGCAACACGTGGAAGTGAAGGTGCGGCACCGACTGTTCCGATCCCGGACCGCTCGCGCTCAGGATGTTGACTCCGGTGGCGTCCAAGGCGCTCCTCATCGCCCCGGCCACGCGCTGGACCAGTGCCATGGTTGCGGCGAGGACGTCGTGCGGCGTGTCGAAGACGCCCTGGTAATGCCGTGTGGGAACGACGAGGGTGTGCCCGGGCGCCAAAGGATCCAGCGGGGAGAAGGCACAGGTCACGGCTTCACGAGCCACCCAGTGCGCAGCGTCGTCACGTATGAGTCCACAGAAGGTGCAGTCCACCGGTTGAGCCTGCCACAGGCGGCGGCAGCGCCGTTGCCCTGGCGCCTCGTCTCGAAGAGGGCGGCCCTGTCGACCACGGCGACAGAGCGGGTGAGGCGCACGCAGCGGGGCTCCTTCGGGGAGAGAAGAGGTTCGGGGCAGAGTCAGGGAGGCGTGGCCGAGCTGCTCACGCAGCAGGGCGGCCCAGTCGGCGGGAGCCCGGACTTCCAGTTGGAGCGCCGGGCCGTCCAGGGTGTTCGGCGGCGGTGAGTGTCGCGACCGTGCTGGGCCGTTCGACCGGCAGGGACGGCCGCACGCCGTCGGCCCTGGCTCCGACTCGGCTGTTCGGCTCACCGCGGGCACCGCGGGCAGCGCGGGCGCAGCCTGGCGGCGGCCATGAAGTAGCGGGCACTCCACACGGGTCGGGACCCGGCGTTGGCGGACGCCGGGCCCCCTGCGCGCGTCAGGGTTCGGTGCCGCCTTCCAGGATCTCCTTCAGCCGCTGCTCGTTGCGCGGGAACTCCTTGCGCGCGTGGGGCCTGAGCAGCAGCGGCGCGATCACCTTGCCCATCCCGTGGGTCTCGAAGTCGAGTGACATGGTGACCCGGGAGCGCCGGCCCTCGTCGAGCGGCTCGATGACGGCGGCGAAGTGCGGCCGGACCGGCCCGTCGAGGCCGTGGGCCTTGAAGCTCCGGGGCGGGTCCATCTCGTCGATCTGTGTCGTCATGGTGAACTCGCGCTGGTTGACGCGGCGCGTCACCACCGTCTTGGAGCCGACGTGCGGCGCCGTGTCGTCGGTCGACCGGACGGAGACGACGCCCTCCTGCCACTCACCCATCCGGGCAGGGTCCGTCACGTAGGCATAGACGTCCTCGGGACGGCGCGAAATCTCGATGGTTTCCTTGATCGCGGACATTGCTGCCCCCTTGTTCTGGATCTTCGAGATCAGGGCCATTCTCCCACCGCCGTACCGCCCCGGCCTGCCGGTTCGCAGTCACCGCCCGCCTCCTGACGAAGCGACACCGGTCGCCCCCTCGTCGGGGCGCGGCCCCTCACGGCGTCGATTCTCGACGCGATCAGAGCGGCCGCGGACGGGCACGGGCTGATCAACAGTCGCCACCGTCACCGAGATGCCGGCCCGGTGGGTCGCCCAACTCCCGGGCCCCTGGGGCGCGTTGCGCCAGGCCCACCGGAAAGCGACGTCATGCGGCCCTTCGTAGCGGGCCGAACGGTCAACCGGCCCCAGCAGCAAGGAGCATGCGGACCGTTCGCTCCCGGGCTCGCGCCCGGTCGGCGGGGCCCGGCGCGGTCGGCGGGGGCGCGCGGGCTGTGGGCGGGGCCGGCCGCCGCGATGTGGATCCGGCGTTGCCCGAATCTCATCACGAGAAACTTGACCACATCAAATATGCATGTCTACTGTCAGTTCATCACTTGAAGTTCTCAAGCATCAAGCTGCCAAGCAGTACCCCGTGAGGAGCACCCCTGTGACCGCCACCACGAACACCGCCTCCCGCGCAGCCGAGATACTCTCCCGGCCCGTGACGCTGAACGGCCTGACCGTCCCGAACCGCATCGTGATGGCGCCGATGACGCGCATGTTCTCCCCTGGGGGCGTGCCCGGAGAGGACGTGCGGTCCTACTACGCTCGCCGTGCCGCCGCCGGGGTGGGCCTGATCGTCACCGAGGGCACCTACGTGGGCCACGAGTCGGCGGGACAGAGCGACCGGGTGCCGCGCTTCCACGGCGAGGAGCAGCTGGCCGGATGGGCGAAGGTCGCCGAGTCGGTGCACGCGGCGGGCGGCACGATCGTGCCGCAGCTGTGGCACATCGGCATGGTGCGCGAGCAGGGCCAGGCCCCCTACGCCGACGCCCCCGCCATGGGTCCCTCGGGTATCCGCGTCGACGGCACCGAGGGCACGGGCAAGGCCATGACGCAGCGCGACCTGGACGACGTCATCGGCGCCTTCGCCGAGGCCGCCGCGGCCGCCGAGCGCATCGGCTTCGACGGCGTCGAACTGCACGGCGCCCACGGCTACCTGGTCGACCAGTTCCTGTGGGAGCGGACGAACCGGCGGACCGACGCCTACGGCGGCGACCCGGTGGCCCGGACGAAGTTCGCGGCCGAAATCGTCACCGCCGTCCGCGAAGCGGTCTCCCCCGAGTTCCCGGTGATCTTCCGCTACTCGCAGTGGAAGCAGGAGGCCTACGACGCCCGGCTCGCCGAGACCCCCGAGGAGCTCGAGGCGATCCTGGCTCCGCTCGCCGCAGCCGGCGTCGACGCCTTCCACGCCTCGACCCGGCGCTACTGGCTCCCCGAGTTCGAGGGTTCGGACCTCAACCTGGCCGGCTGGACCAAGAAGCTCACCGGCCGCCCCACCATCACGGTCGGCTCCGTCGGTCTCGACGGGGACTTCATCCACGCGTTCGCGGGCAAGGGTGCCGAACTCGGCAGCCTCGACAACCTGCTCGACCGGCTGGAGCGCGACGAGTTCGACCTGGTCGCCGTCGGCCGCGCCCTGCTCCAGGACCCGGAGTGGGCCGCCAAGGTCCTGGCGGGCCGGACCGACGAGCTGAAGCCGTACGACGCGGCGGCGCTCAAGACGCTGAGCTAGTCCTCGACGGATCGCGGTTGGTTCGCCGACCGGGTCGGCGAACCAACCGCGGCCATGAGCGGTCCGCGCTGGCGCCGCACAACTGCTCGCCCCAGTGAAGCGAAACGGTCCACCTGCGCGGCGATCGCCGCATCCGCGGTTCCGTCGTCCAATCCGGACCGGACCACCCGTTCCAGTCGTCGGCGTCGCCGCCGACCTGGCGCACCGCATGCCCGACATCGCCGACACGATCGACCCGCGCCGCCGGGTCGTCCGGTTGCGCGTTCGGTCGCATCTGCTCGTCGGACAGGGAAAGTACCGTCTGTTGATCCGTTCTCCGCGTGCCTTCCGGATTCGCGCCCGCCGACCGCTCGGCGCCGCCCGCTCGCCCTCATGTGGTGGGGAACGCCATGAGGGCGATCGGGGCGCTGGTCGGGCGCGGGGAGCCTCCGGCCGGTTCGACGGTGATGCCCATGCCACGGGCCGGGCCGAGGGCGCCGGTCAGCAGCACGGTCTGGTTGGCGGTGCCGGGGGGGACGAGGCCGGCGGGGCGCATGGTGCCGGCGTCGTCGTACCAGAGTTGGTACACCTTGTCGGCGGGGAGGGCGGGGAGCCCCGGGGTGAGGAACACGGCGCGGTTCTGGGACCGGGATTCGACGACGACCGCCCGGGTGGTGTCGTTCACGGTCCCGGAGACGGTGCGGGCGTCGGGCGCGGCCAGGACGGCGGCGATCTGCTGGGCGTGGGCTTCGGCCTGGACGGCCTGCTGGTGGGCGTCGTGGGCGTCCTGGTACTGCCAGACCGCGACTCCGCCGAGGGCTGCGGCGGCTGCGACGGAGGCGGCGAGTATGAAGGCCTGGGCGCGCCGGACGGGCGCCGCCCGGTGGCTGCGGGGGGCCGGCAGCTGAACCTCAGGGGGGTCGTGCCGGACCAGGGCGGCACGGCGGAGTACCTGCTGCTTCATCGCGGGCGGGGGTGTTTCGGCGGTGGCCTGGGCGAGACGGGCCGCGGTGGCCTGGAATTCGCCGACCTCGGTCCGGCAGGACTCGCACTGGTCCAGATGGGCTTCGAACGCGCGGCGCTCGTCCTCGTCCAGTGCCCACACGGCGTAGGCTCCGGCGAGCGTGTGCAGGTCGGCCGCGGTCATGACGTCACCCCCAGGCAGTCCCGCATCCGGATCAGGCCGTCGCGCATCCGCGCCTTCGTGGTCCCCAACGGGATCGCCAGCAGTTCGGCGACCTCACGGTAGGTCAGGCCCCGGTAGTAGGCCAGGACCAGGGCCTGGCGCTGCATCTCGGTCAGCGCCTTGAGGCAGCGGCGGACCAGTTCCTTCTCCAGGCGGTGGTCGACCTCTTCGGCGACTTCGTCGTAGGCGGGGGTGCGCTCCAGCAGGGCGGCCTTGCGATCGCGTTCGGTGGACGCCTGCGCGGAGCGGACGCGGTCGACCGCCCGGCGGTGGGCGATGGTCATCACCCAGGACAGGGCGCTGCCCTTGTCCGGCTGGAAGCGGGTGGCGGTGCGCCAGACCTCGACCAGAACCTCCTGGGTGACCTCCTCGGACTGGGCGGGGTCGCGCAGCACGCTGCGGACGATGCCGAGGACCGGTCCGGCGATGTGGTCGTAGAGGGACGCGAAGGCGTCCTGGTCTCCCTGGGCCGTGCGGAGCAGCAGCTCGTCGGGGCGGTCCCCGGGTAGCTGCGGCGTGCCGAGGAAGCGGGGTTGCCCGCGCCCGCCCGCGTCGGCGAAGCCGTGTGGTCGGTCCACAGTGCTGCCACTTCCTCTCGTCCGTGCGCCCGCCCTGGCGCGACCAGGCGGCGTGTACGTTCACCAGTTCTGCCTGGTCTTCGACGCTGTGAGCGCGGCGGATGGGTGGGCGCGCGAAAAAGATTCTTCCGCGGGAACCCCATCCGCGCCGGGGCCGGTCGCGAATGCGCCTGCTGGCTGCCCCCGCCACGGGGCAGCCGGAGCCGACGGTCGGTCAGTTCGTGCGACGGCACCGGTTCTCCGGCTACTTCGTCGCCCACTTCGCGACCCCGGTAGTTCCGGCCGTGTAGTGCTGCCCGGGCGAGGTGGCGCTGGCACATCCGGCACGCTACCTGTTCGAGTTCCTGGCCCGTCACGGCATGCTCTCCGTGACCGGCTCCCCGGTCTGGCGCACCGTCGCCAGCGGCTCGACCCCAGGGCCCGCTCGCCTGGGTGGGGGTGGCGTGCTGGACGGTGGGGCTCGCCTTCGAGGCACTCCCGGAGCCCTGCCTTGACGTCGCCCCACTGGTGCACGCTCAAGGTGGTCATCGCCGCGTCGAACGTGCCGTCGCCGAACGGCAGGTTCTCGGCTACGGCGTCGATGGCGGCGGGCAGGTGTGCGGGGCGCTGGGCACGCATCGACGCCGACGGCTCGACCGCCGTCACCTCCAGCGTCGTCGACTCGTACGACCCCGCGCCGGCCCCGACATGGACCACCGTGCGCGCCGCCCAGGGCGGCGGTGATCGCCTGCTCGATCCTTCGGTGCGGCTGCCGGTACGTGGTGTACCCGCCGCCTGTCGTGCCGCAGTCCGCATCCCCTGCGCTGCCGTCCGCCCCGCGTTCGCTCATGATCCGAACCTGGCCACGCGGTCAACGCGTCCGTCCGGGCCACCGCGAGCCACCAGTGACCGTGGCCTCCCCGGCCGACGGCCCGACTGGGCGTCGCTGCAAAGGAGTTCATTCGACGATGGCGACGATGCCGTGCCAGCCGGTGGCCCCCGCCGGGAACGGCGGCTGCCGCTGCTCGGGCTGGGTCGCGCCGGTCGCGTCGGTGGCGCGGACCTGCAGCGTGTGGGTGCCGGGCTGGGCGTCGGCCCATTCCCAGGTCCACTGCCGCCAGGTGTCGGGGCCGACGGCTTCAGCCAGGTGGGCCTGCCGCCACGGGCCGCCGTCGACGCGGACCTCGACGGCGGCGATACCGCGGTGGGTGGCCCAGGCCGTCCCGGCCACCATGACCGCGCCGGCGCGCAGGTGGGCGAAGGGAGCGGGGACTTCGATCCGGGACGCGGTGCGGACGACGCCGTGGCGGTCCCAGCCGCGTTCGACCCAGTAGGGGCTGTAGGCGGCGAACGCCGTCACTTCCAGGTCCACCAGCCACTTGGTGGCCGAGGTGTAGCCGTAGAAGCCGGGGACCACCGAACGGCACGGGAACCCGTGCGCCACCGGGAGGGGCTCGCCGTTCATACCGACCGCGAGGAGGGCCGGTCGGCCGTCGAGGACACTGTCCAGCGGGGTGCCGATGGACATGTGGTCCTTGGAACGCCCCACCAGCTGGTCCGCCCCGGCCCGCACTCCGGCGCGGCGCAGGAGCGCGGGCAGGGAGGCGCCGAGCCAGCGGGCGGTGCCGACGTAGGGTCCGCCCACCTCGTTGGACACGCAGGACAGGGTGTAGTCCAACTCCTCGAGCGGGAGTCGCAGCAGCTGGTCGAAGTCGAGTTCGAGGGGGCGGTCGACCATGCCGTGGACGCGCAAGGACCAACGGCGGGGGTCGATCTGAGGCAGCGTCAGGGCGGTGTCCACCCGGTAGAAGTCCCGGTTGGCGGTGGTGAACGGCGACAGCCCGGCGATGTCGGGGTGGACCCGCGGGGGCAGTGCGGGACCCGGGTGCGCGGGCGCGGGCAGGCGAACCCCTGCTCGTGCGGCCGCGACGCTGCTGCGGGCGCCGGCCAGTGCACGGCCGCCCAGGTCGGCGACGACCCCGACCGCGAGGACGCCTCCCGTCGCCCCCAGCACGGTACGCCGCGTCGGTCCGGAGCTTTCGCTCCGGCACGCCCTTCTTCCGAGGCCGGACAGCCACCACAGCACGACGGCCCCGACTGTCCCCGCTGTCAGGGCCGGCCACACCGCGACGGCGCGGACGGCTGCAACCCACGCGCCGACCCCGGCGAACAGCAAGAACACCGCGACTCCCGCTGGGCGCCACCGGGCGGACAGGACGCCGGCTGCCAGGGCGAGCAGCACGAGGGTGGCGTGGATGCCGGAGAGCAGGACGAACTTGTCGTGCGTACCGAAGGTGCGCACGGCGTAGTCCTTCAGCGGAGTGGGTGTCAGGTCGATCGCCTGGGAGCCGACGGCGAGTACCGGGGAGCTGTCCGCCCCGGTGAAGGCGGCGACCAGTTCACCCGCGCCGATGGCCGCCGCCGCGGCCGCCAGGCCCGTCAAAGCGGCGGGCGCTCCCCGCCTCCACCACCTGGGACGAGACGGTTGACGCTTCCCGGTACTCATGCCGGCTATTCGGTGCAGGAACCCTCGGCGGATGGGTCGAGCGGCTCGGAGCTTCGAACGACCGCCTCTGTCGGCGGGTCAGGTCCGCTGGGTGTCGCGGTCGGCGTGCGCGGGCGCCGTGGGTCCCGGTCGCTCGAGCACCTGTGCCGTGACTGCCGCGGGCGCGTCAGGGGCGGGCTCGTGGTCGTCGGTGCGCAGCGCATGCGTGTCGGCCTTGAGGATGCGCAGGGACTTTGCCAGGGCGCGGGCCGAGTCGGGCAGGCGTGTGGCGCCGAACAGCACCAGGACGACCAGGGCGGTGACGATGATGTCCAGGGCCCTGTTTTCCAGCATGTCGCATCCTTCCCTCGGCTCCCGGGCTCGGGGGCCTGGAGGGACAGCGGGGGTGCTGCCCACTTCACCTTCGGGGCCGCGGCCGCCTGGGACCTGCCTTGGTGGCCGCGGGGAGTCGCGGTTCACCCGCCTGGGTCAGCGCCGTGCGGCTGCACCGGCCACGTGGCTGCGGCAGCCGGGTGATCCCATGTCGCTGGGCCGCGTGGGTCGTTGACGGACCGTCAGGTGCGGTAATTGACTGCGCCTCGTTCGCGGTTCCCGCCTCCGACGCGCATCCGCAGCCGCGCCCTTCCGGGGACGCCGGCGGAGCCCCTCTGGTCAGGCGGAGCTGCCCGCTTCCCGCTCCCGCCAGTACGGAGGTCTCTCCATGCCTGAAATCGCGCCCGGCCAGGAAGCCAGTTCCCCCTTGACCCGTCGGGGCCTGATCAAGAACGCTGCGACCGCCGGGGCGGCGGTCGCAGCCGCGGGCCTGCTCGCCGGTGCCTCGACCGGCCAGGCCCACGCCGCCTCCCTTGCGGAGACTGCGGCCGAGCGTGCCGCTGACCTGACCGAACCGCTGATGGTCCGGGTCGCCGACGCGCGCACCGGCGCGCTCGACATCTTCCACGGGGACACCCACCACACCGTCCACAACCGGAACCTGGCCCAGGCGCTGATCAACGCCGCCCGTTGACCTCCGGCTGCCGCCCTCCGCCCGGGTCACTGCTGGTGACACCCGGGAGAGCCCACGTACGCGGTTCCCTGCCCACCCGTTGCACTTCACCCATCTTGCGAGGCCCTGGTCATGTCCTCCCACCGCGAAGCTCCCGAGATCTCCAAGGACCCGGTCGCCGACAGCACCGACGTCTACGCGTTCGTCAGCCCCGACGCCTGCGACACCGTGACGCTGATCGCCAACTACATTCCGCTGCAGGGCGCGGCCGGCGGGCCGAACTTCTACGAGTTCGGCGACGACGTCCTGTACGAGATCCACGTGGACAACGACGGCGACGGCCGCGCGGACGTCACCTTCCAGTTCCGCTTCACCACCCACGTCCACAACCCGGAGACGTTCCTCTACAACACCGGGCCGATCACCTCGCTGACGTCGGCGAGCTGGAACCGCCGCCAGACCTACACCCTGACCAAGGTGGACGCCCACGGCCGGGCCACCGTCCTGGGCAAGGGGCTGACCTGTCCGCCGTGCAACATCGGCCCCCTGTCCACCCCGAACTACGCCTCCCTCGCCGCCGCAGCCGTCCACAAGCTGGCGGGCGGCCGGAAGGTGTTCGCGGGGCAGCGCGCGGAGGGCTTCTACGTCGACCTCGGCTCGATCTTCGACCTCGGCAACCTGCGCCCGCTGCAGAACCTGCACCTGCTCGGCAACATCTTCTCCGGGCCGGCGCCAGGGGTGAACACCACCAAGGAGCTGAACGTCCACAGCCTCGCCCTGCAGGTCCCGATCCGGGAACTGACCCGCGGCGGCTGGAACAACGGCGACGTCAACGACCCGCGCGCCACCATCGGCGTGTGGACCTCAGCCAGCCGCCGCCAGGCCCGCGTGATCGAGCGCGGCCAGGGCAAGGACGCCGAATCCGGGCCCTTCGTTCAGGTCTCCCGCCTGGGCAACCCCCTGGTCAACGAAGTCGTGATCCCCATGGGCCACAAGGACCAGTGGAACGCCCTGCCCCCGGCGGACGACAAGAAGTTCGCCCACTACGTCGCCCACCCCGAACTGGCCAAGCTCCTTCCCGTGCTCTACCCGGGCCAGTTCCCGCACCTGGACGCCCTCAACAAGTCCGGCAAGCCGCGCGCCGACCTCCTGGCGATCCTGCTCACCGGCATCCCCGCCGGCATCGTGCCCGGCTTCCAGAACCACACCGGCTCCACCGAGGCCGACATGTTGCGCCTGAACATCGCGGTGCCGCCCGCGGCCAAGCCGAACATCCTCGGCCTGGTCGCCGGCGACGCCGCTGGGTTCCCCAACGGCCGCCGCGTGTTCGACGACGTCGTCACCGTGGAGCTGCGCGCGGTGGCGGGACTGACCTACGCCCTGGTCGACAAGTCGTTCACCCCGGACGCCGCCGTCAACGCGGTCACCGACGGCCTCGGCCCCGACAGCGTCGAGAACCCCTACCTCGATCACTTCCCCTACCTGGGCCTGCCCTACGACGGCTACCACCACCCCGCGTCCTGACGCACTCCCCCTGGGACCGGGTGGGGCTGCCCCATCACCCCCCCGGGGCAGCCCCATTTCCTCGCCTTCCGCGCCTGAAAGCAGCACGCCCACATGACCCACACCCACCCGCACCCCCACCCTCATGCGCAGGGCCATGCGCCGCTGCCCCCTCCCTCGCAGCCCGGCAGCGTCGTCCTGGACATCGGTTCCGACACAGGTGCGCTCCTGATCCACACCGACGCACTGCACGACGGCGTCGAGATCGAGGTCAGCCCGATGGGCGACGACGCCCGGCGCACTCACGCCGCTGTCCGCCCCCGGCACCTGCCCTCGGGCACCGTCTACAGCGCACTGATCACCCCGCTGCCCGCCGGCCACTACACGCTGTGGCTCAACGCCGACGAAGATTGCGGCCGTGTCGAGGTGACCGGGGCCCACGTCAGCGAAGTCCACTGGCCCTGACCCGCACGTGCTGCGGGGCCGGCGACCACCTGGACGCCGGCCCCGCGCTCGCCGCCGAAGCCGCTCACCCCTTCGTACGGCGGCACGCCAGCCACACCAGGAGGGCCGCCCCGGCTGCCGCCAGCAGGAGGGTGCGGTTGTTCCGCGCCACCTGTGCTCCCTGGGCAGCCTTCTGCCGCACCGGTTCGGGCGCCTTCTCCTGGACCAGGTGGGCGGCCTGGGCGGCCTTGGCCCTCGCCTGCTCGGCGGCGGAGGCCGCCTTGTCCTTGACCGGGTCGGGGATCTTCTCCTGCACCTGGGCCGCCTTGTGGCTGGTCTTGGCCTTCAGCTCGCCGGCTTTGGCGGCGGCCTGCTGCTTGACCTCGGCGGCCTTCTCCTGCGCGCGGGCCTTGAGGTCGGTCTTGGCGGCCAGTGCCTGGACCGTCTGGCCGAGCTCTTCGCGGGTCTGGTCGACCTGCTCGCGCAGTTCCTCGGGGCTGGATGCGATGGGCTCGTCGTGCGGAGGCTGGGTCATCGGTGTGCACTCTCCTTGATCTCGGCGACGTCGGCCTTCACGCTCTGAACGGTCTGCTCGGGCGTAGGCGGCGCGGCCTCCTGGATCTGCTTCCTGCCGCTCAGGGCCAGCACCGCGGCGATCACGCCCAGAACCGCGGTGACGATCAGCGCCGCCGCCCACACCGGCAGCGGCACCGCCAGGGCGGCAATCGCGGTGGCCACCAGGGCCTGCGCCATCAGGAAGCCGACCACCCCGGCGCCGCCGAACAGTCCGCCGCCTTTGCCGTAGCGCTTGCCCTTCTCCTTCATCTCCGCCTGTGCCAGCCTCATCTCGCCGCGCACCAGCTCGGTCAGCTGCTCCGAGGCCCGTTGCACCAGCACGCTGACCGGCTCGTCACTGCCGTGCAGGCTGGTACGGCCGGCAGAGGGCGGCTGCATGGTCGACACGACGATCACCTCCCGTCTTCCTGCTGAGTCCGTGGCGGCGGTTCCGCCGCCACGGGTATGCGGGTACCCCGAACGGGGAGAATCAGGACATCGGCCGGGCACGGCAGGCACGCGCATGGGGGCGATGGTCCGGCCATGCCTCACCGTGCCGGCTGGTTGCGCCGATGCTTGCGTACAAGGCCCGGCTCGCCCTGCGACCGTCCCCGTCCCGGCCTGTGACTGCTGCTCGGCCCCTTCCTGGGAACTCGGCGAGAGCAGCAAAATCCCCTGCCTGCCCTACCCATCCATGAGGCACGGGGCGACGAACAGTGAAGGAGACTCAGTGGGGCCCCGCCCAGGGGCCGACACCGGCCGCGACACCACGGAGCCGGAGAAAGGCGCAGGTATGTCGGTTCGCATCTGCTTGTTCACCCGAGACCTCCGGCTGACGGACAACCCCGTGCTCCACGCCGCCTCGGCGGCCGGACGGGAGGAGGTCCTGCCGGTCTTCGTGAACGATCCCGCTGTGCGCGCCGCCGGCTTCGCCGCACCCAACCGCCTGGCGTTCCTGCACGACAGCCTCGCCGACCTGGACGCGGGCCTGCGCGCCTGCGGAAGTCGCCTCGTCGTCCGCACCGGCCGGACAGCGGACGCGGTGGCCCGGCTGGTCGGCGAAACAGGCGCGAGCGAGGTCCACCTCGCCGCCGACCACAGCGCCTTCGCCCACGCACGCGAGGAAGCCGTGCGCGCGGCCGCGGAGCCGCTCGGGGCACGCGTCGTCGCCCACGAGGCTGTGGTCACCGCGGTCGCCCCGGGAGCCGCAGTGCCCACCGGCTCGGACCACTACGCCGTCTTCACCCCCTACCTGCGCCGGTGGTCCCGGACAGCCCTGCGCCGCCCCCTCCCCCCGCCGCAGAACCTGCGCACCCCCGCGAAGCCCCACTCGGAGCCCCTGCCCACGCGGCCCGACGCGGACCAACTGTCCCCGTCCCTGGCGCCCGGAGGCGAAACGGAGGCCCGCCGGGCCATGCGCAGCTGGCTCGACCACCACCTCGACGGCTACGACGACGGCCACGACGCGCTCGCGGACGACCGCACCTCGCGACTCTCCCCCGCCCTGCACTTCGGCTGCCTGTCCCCCACCGAACTCGTCCACCACGCCCGCACGGCCGGCACCCCGGGCGCGGCGGCCTTCGAGCGCCAACTCGCCTGGCGCGACTTCCACCACCAGGTCCTCGCCGCACGCCCGGACGCCGCCCGGGGCGACTACCGCTCGCGCCACGACCAGTGGCGCGACTCCCCTGCCGAACTGCGCGCCTGGCAGCAGGGCCGCACCGGCTACCCGCTGGTGGACGCGGGAATGCGGCAACTGCGCCAGGAGGGCTGGATGCACAACAGGGCCCGCCTGGTCACCGCGAGCTTCCTGTGCAAGACCCTCGGCATCGACTGGCGCGAAGGCGCCCGGCATTTCCTGTCCCTGCTGGTGGACGGCGACATCGCGAACAACCAGCTCAACTGGCAGTGGGTGGCCGGGACCGGAACGGACACCCGACCCAACCGCGTGCTCAACCCGGTCGCCCAGGCCAAGCGCTACGACGCCGACGGTACGTACATCCGCCGCTGGGTGCCGGAGCTGTCCGCCCTGACGGCTCCGGCCGTGCACGAGCCGTGGAAACTGCCCGCCGCGCTGCGTGCCGAACTCGGCTACCCCGAACCGCTGGTGGCCCTCGACGCCGGCCGGGACAGGTTCCTGTCCGGTCGCGGCAGGGGCTGATCGCGACGATGGCCCTCTTCGTGCTGACGCGGACGACGCCACTCGGAACACGTGTGTGTTGGGACCGGCTGACCGACTGGCCTCGCCATGGCGACCGGATCGCCTTCACTCGCGTGTCCGCGGCGAGCGGTACCGGCCACGCGGTGGGCGACGTCGTCCTTGCCCGCACCTCGCTCGGCCCTCTGGGCTTCGACGACCCGATGGAGATCGTGGCGCTCACACCCCCCTCGCCCGGCCGCGACGGCCTGTGCCGACTGGAGAAGCGGGGCCGGACCGTCCGGGGCTGGGCCGAGCTGAGGGTGGCCGACACGCCTGGAGCCGCGCCGGGCAGCACCGCGACGTGGGTCGAGGACCTGCACGTGCGCGGCATCCCGACCGCCCTCGACCCGGTGCTGGCCGCAGCCTCCCGGCTGGTCTTCGGCCGCGTCCTGGATGCGCTGCTGGCCCCGTGAACGCGACGCTGCCTTGCCTACTGCGCCACCGCGGGAGTCGTGCGGGGGCGTCCACTTCGCCGCACCGCGACGCCGTCTCCGGGCTTGAGCCGACAGGTTGTCTCACGATGCCCCAGGGCCGCCTGTATCGGCGGCCCTAGGAGGGCTGTATCGGACGCGGTCTCGCGGTCCACACGACTGGCAGCGTGACGTTGCTCAGTGCGGCTCCAGGCGATCGGCTGTCTGCTCACTCCATGCCCGGATGGCGGATGCCTGCTCGGGGGTGAGCGAGTCGAGGAAGTGGCGACGGATGTTGCCGCCGTGCACGAGGATGGCGCTCTGAGCGGCGCGGCGCCCCTCGGAGGTCAACCCGATCCCCGCCCGGCGGCCGTCGGCCCCGTACTGAGTGCGCTTGACCAAGCCCCGCTTCTCCATGCGTGTCAGCTGATGCGAGACGCGGCTCTTGTCCCAGCCGAGCGACTCGGAGAGCTCGCCGACACGCAGCTCGCGGCCGACGGCCTGCCACAACGTCACCAGCACGCTGAACTCGGCCTTCGAGATGTCGCAGTCACGCTGCAGGCCTCGTTCCAGCTCCCTGGCGAGCAGGCGCTGCGCGCGCATCCAGGTGTCCCAGAACTCCCAGTCCTCGGCGTCCATCGGTCGCGCTTCCGTCATGGGGCAGAGCATACGCGACCTGCTGAGTTGTCACATCAACTCCTCTCATTCTAGAGTTGACGTGACAACTCCGCCGGAAGGAAGACCATGCCGCTCCGCATCGCGCTCATCCTCGGAAGCACCCGCCCCGGACGCCGCGGCGACCAAATCGCCGCCTGGGCGCTGCAGGCCGCCCGTGCCCACGGCGGAGCCGAGTACGAACTCATCGACCTGGCCGACCACGACCTGGGCAACCTCGACGAACCCGGCAACCCCAACTTCCAGCAGTACCAGCACGACCACACCCGAGCCTGGGGCGCACTCATCGACAGCTTCGACGGCTACGTGTTCCTCGTCCCCGAGTACAACCACTCCTACCCCGGAGCCCTCAAGAACGCCCTGGACTACGTCTACCGGGAGTGGAACGACAAGGCCGCCGGGATCATCAGCTACGGCGGCTGGGCCGCCGGGGCACGGGCCGCTGAAGCGCTGCGACTCGTCCTCGCCGAACTCCAGGTGGCCACAGTGCGAGCCCAGCCCACCATCTCGACACACCCGTCGTTCCACACAGGCACCTTCGTCCCCCAAGAGGGCCTCAACACCGCCCTGGGCACCATGCTCGACCAGGTGATCGCCTGGTCGAGCGCCCTGCGCCGAGTGCGCCAGACCAGGACACAGACGCCCACAGCCGCATAGGGCCCGGTTCGTCACAGGTTCCACCACCACCGCCGCCTAGCCGGCTCACGCGGGCGACCTGCGCCGCGTCGAGGACCAAGGAACATCCGCCGCCCTGGCCGCGAAGCGGGAGTTCGGCCACGAAGCCCTCAACCCGTGCCAGGTCCGCGAAGCCCTGGCTTCGACGGGCCCGTCTCGTGAGGCCACCAGCGCTGCGGTTTGCGTCACGCTCTGCCGGCGACGCGGTCGCCCCGATGCGCGGGGCGACCGCGTCCGCCGCCCCCTCAGGCCGGCTGTGAGAGCTGGGGCCCGGCGGCACGCCGTCGGGCCGGCACAGCACAAGGCGCCGCCGCCGTGCGTGGTCGTACGTGACCCGCTGCCGCCGCGGAGGGCCGCCGGGGCCTGCCGCCCCCGCGCAGGGCCGCATTCGGGGAACCCACCGGCGTGATCTCCCAGGGCCGCAGACAGGTGCGGCGGGGGGCTGGGGCCGGATGTTCAGTCAACGGCAGGGGCGAGCGGCCACTGGATCTCGGTGACCCAACCGTCCTGCGGGCCGCAGGAGTTGAGGTAGAGCTCGCGGCCGAGGCGGTCGGCCCGGTGGCCGGAGGCCTCGATCCAGCGGGCGAGTGTCTGGACGGAGCCGAGCACCTGGTCCATGGACCCGTGGTGCACGATGGTCGCGGCCCGCTCCACCGCGGGCAGATCCACGACGTCGATCCCTGGCAGGGAGCCGGGGTCGGCGGCCACCGTGGCACCGGCGTGGACGAGGATGCGATCGCCCAGCCGGCCGTCCCCCTCCTGCTCGTACCAGGCGATGTCGGGGCCGGTGACGGCGACACCGGCCTGCCCCAGCCGCTCCTGCAGCGACCGGTACAGCGGGCCGATCACGGGGCCGATGTGACGTGGGTCGAAGCTGTCGGCAACGCCGCTCAGGACGGCCACGCGGACGGCGGGCAGGGCCTTGAGGACGACCTCTTCCTTGGGCATGATCCCCTCGCTCTCGATGGTTCGGAGTCGCGCCTCGACCTGGGCCAGCCGTGCGGCCGCCGTGGCCACGGCCTCCGCCAGCTCGGCCCGGCGCAGCCGCAGCATCCCGCGCAGTTCCTGCGCGTCGACCTTCGCCTCCAGGACCTCGCCCACCTGCTGGAGGCTGAATCCGAGTTCCTTGAGGGCGATGATCCGGTTGAGCAGCGACAGCTGGGCGGCCTCGTAGTACCGGTATCCGGTCCACGGGTCCACCCGGGCAGGGCGTAGCAGGCCCAGTGCGTCGTAGTGCCGCAGCATGCGGACCGACACCTGGCCCAGGGCGGCGAACTCTCCGATGGTGAACATGACCCCTCCAGTGCAGAGCCTCCCACTGTGTCAGGGTCAAGCCGCGCCGGGATGGGCCATGACCTTCCCTTCCCGGAGCCCCTGCCTGCGGGCCGGCCGCACGCGGCCCCGGCGATCTCCTGGCCATGGAGCGGGAGTTGAGCCGGGGACTCGGGTCGGACCGAAGCCGCCACTGTGTGGCAGGCTCCGGTGCGCGAGGCGAAGCCTCCGGTGTGCACGGCTCCGCTGACCGCGGCACCGAAGACCCCGCCCGTCGATCTGGCGAAGGTGACGACGGCGCTTGCGACACCGACGTTGCGGACCGACCTCATTGTGCCGGTCGTCCGGGCATTCCTCGCATGTGCTCCCGGCCCTGAGTAAGGCCCTGTTTCCCGTTCGCCGGAAGCCCCGGTCAGCTTGCTTCGGCCCGTTCGACCTGAGCACGGGTAGGACAGAGGCGGTAGGACTCGGTGCCGGTCCGGATGATTGCGCCGTTGAGCCCTGCATCGCCGCGCCGGTGCCCGGCGCGATCAGCAGATGCGATGTGCCGTGCCGGGCTGGCCGATCCAGCGGAGCGGGGGTCGGCGCACCGGGAGCGCGGCGCCCGATGGTGAGCGCAGAGGATCCGCGGTGCATCGGGCTTGCGTGCCAGGCTGGCCGCGCCGTCCTGGTGGCTGCGGCCAGCCCTCCTCGCACGCCGGACGGGTTGGAGGTCGAACCGCGGTCGGGGCCCGTCCGGTCTATTCATCGCCTGGCCCGACACGGGCCCGGCAAACATTCAGAGCGCGGGGATCTCCGCCCAGATGGTCTTTCCGGTGAGGCTGTGGCGGGTGCCCCAGCGGTGGGCCATCTGGGCGACGAGCATCAGGCCCCGGCCGCCCTCCTCCCAGTCACGGGCGCGGCGCAGATGCGGGGCCGTACTGCTGGCGTCCGAGACCTCGCAGATCAGGACTCGGTCACGGATGAGGCGCAGCGTGATCGGCGGAGCCGCGTGGCGGATCGCGTTGGTCACGAGCTCGCTGACGATCAGTTCCGCCGCGTAGACCTCATCGCCCGAGCCCCACTCGGACAGACGCTGCGACACGGCCTTCCGGGCATCCGCGACCGCGACGGGGTCGGACGGGATGTTCCAGGTGACGACGTGGTCCTTGTCCAAGGCCCGGGTACGCGCGAGGACCAGGGCGACATCGTCCCGGGGTCGTCCTGCGACGAGGTCGTCGAGGACGGCGTCGCAGGTGTCCTCCAACGACGCGCCGGTGCGCGCGAGCAACCGGCACAGCCGCTGGTATCCCTCGTCGACATCGCGCTCGCGCGTCTCGATCAGCCCGTTGGAGAACAGTGCGAGCAGGCTGCCCTCCGGCAGTTCGACGCCATTGGCCTCGAAGGGCAGACCGCCGACACCGAGCGGCGGGCCGATCGACATCGGGGCCACCGCAGGCATCCCCGCGGGCGGCATCATCACGGGCGGCGGATGTCCGGCGCTGGCCATCGTGCAGGTCCGGGACACCGGGTCATAAATGACGTAGCAGCAGGTGGCCCCCACCTCACCGCCGCCTTCACCCCCGCTTTCATCGCCGCCGGCCTCGGACGACAGCCGCACGACGAGGTCGTCCAGACTGGTCAGCAGCTCGTCCGGCGGCAGGTCCACGTCCGAGAGCGTGCGCACGGCGGTGCGCAGCCTGCCCATGGTCGCGGTGGCGCGGATGCCGTGGCCGACCACGTCGCCGACGACGAGCGCCACCCGGGCACCGGAGAGTGGGATCACGTCGAACCAGTCGCCGCCGATCCCGGAGCCGGCGCCCGCCGGGATGTACCGTGATGCGGCGTCGACCGCTGCCTGCTCCGGCATGCGCTGCGGCAGCAGGCTGTGTTGGAGGGACAGAGCGGTCTCCCGCTCACGTGAGTACCTGCGGGCGTTGTCCATGGCGACTGCGGCCCTGGCCGCCAGTTCCTCGGCCAGCAGGAGGTCGTCCGGCCCGAAGCGTTCCATGCGCTCGGCGCGGCTGCGGCGGTAGAACACCACGACGCCGAGCGTCACCCCACGGGCGCGCAAGGGCACCGCGAGCATCGAGTGGTAGCCCTGGTCGCGAATAAGCGCCGCGCGACGGCGGTCCACCCCCATCCAATGGACGAACTCGGGGTCCTCGGCATTGCAGAGCACCCCGGCACCCGTCGCCAGTGCACGGGCCGGCGGCGTGAACTCGGGGTAGCTGTCGGTGCCGCCGATCGCCAGTACGGTCGGCAGCCGCGTGCCGGGGGCGAAGCGGTGCGCGACGCGGCGAAGCATCACCGAGCCGAGCAACTCGCCCTCGCTGGGCTCGATTTCGGCTTCCAGAGCGGTGAGCAGGTCGACGCTCGCGAAGTCGGCGATCTCCGGCACCGTCACCTCGAGCAGTTCGCCTGCGGTCCGGGGGAGGTCGAGGGTGCTCCCGATCCTGCGCGCGGCCTCGTTGAGCAGCACGAGGCGCTTGCGCGCCCAGAACTGCTCGGTGGTGTCATGGGCGACGAGGACGACGCCGTGCACGTCGCCGTCGGGGCCCGTCAGGGGAGCGAAGTCGACCGACCACGCGTGGATCCGTCGATCGCCCCCGGTGCGCTGGTAGCTCTCCAGGTGTACGGGCGCCCGGCTCTCCAGAGCCTGGCGCAGTCCGTCGGACAGCGCGCTGGTCTGCGGCTGTGTGGTGATGTCGTGGATGCCCAGGCCACGCAAGGCGCTGTCCGGCAGCCCGACGACGGGCACCATGGCCCGGTTGGAGCGCCGGTACCTGAGCTGCGCGTCGTACAGGGAGATGGAGCAGCCGGGCAGTTCTTCGAAGGCCCACTTGGCGAGGTCGTCGTCCTCAGGACGGGGCTCCCTGCCGCTCAGCGCGGACACGATGCGCCAGCTCTCCGGAGTGCGCTCCGAGGCCTGGCCGGGTGGCAGGGATGGCACGTGGTGATGCGCGATCACGGTCACGTCCACGCGATGACCGTCGCGGTGCCGCAGGGCGAGCGGGCCGCTCCATCGTTCCGTGCTCCGGGCCAGGACGCGGACCAGGCGATCGCGGGAGACGGGTTCCGCCAACAGGTCGGCGGCGGGCCGACCCAGCACGTCGGCGGCGGGACGTCCGAGCAGTCGCTCGGCGCCGGTATTCCAGCCCACGACGTACCCGTGAGCATCGACGACGGCCTCCGCCGTGCCCCCTTCGCCGCCTTCCCACCGGGTCGGCACCGAGATCAGGCGCCCCAGCCGTAGGCGTCGTGCGTCTCGAGGTCCTGCCAGAACGTCGGCTCGACCTGGGCGGTCACCCCCGCCGCTTCGAAGATCGGCAGGATGGCGGACTGCTGCTCCTGGAAGAAGCCCTCGAAGCTCTGCCGGTCCGGCCACTCGTCCAGCACCATGACCTTGCCGCCGTCGGCGGACCCGCGGAAGCGGTGCGCCACGAGGCCGTGCCGCTTGGCCGCTTCGAGGATCGCCTCCATCTTCTCCTTGTTGTCGGCGGCGTACTTCTCCAGTGCCTTCGCGTCGCCGACGACCTCCAGCGTCATGAACACGGACATCGCTGCTCCTCTCTCTTCGTGAAGGTGCCGAAAGGCCGGACGGGTGGCGCCGGCTGACGCGGCGTCAGGCCGGCGCCCCTTGACCTGCCGGCGCCTCTTCCTGGTCCTCTTCTTGCGGTTCACCCACTCGCCCCGGTGACGCCCGGGGCCACGAACCTGCGGTTGAGGGGGCTGTACTCGACGACCGGGTTGCTGGTGACGCCCAGCTTCTCCCGCACGACGGGGTCGAGCCGCTCGGTGACGAACCGCTCGAAGTCCTCCTGGGACTGCCAGACGTCGACGACATGGAAGCCGTCGCCGCCGAACCACGAGACGTGCAACTCGGCCCCCTGCGGGGGCTCCTCCTCCCAACGCACGGCGGAGAGGGCGGCCTGGTACAGGTCGCTCGTGATCTCCGGCCAGTGCATGGTCATCACGACGGACACGGGGACACCTCGATTCTTCCGATGCGCGGCACGCGCGTGGGCGCCTCAGACGCGACGGCGCTGCAGGGCCTCGGGGCCGATCCGCAGGCCCTCCTCCGCGCTGACGGCGGGGTAGGTGGCGATCTGGAAGACATCGCCCCACGTCAGGGTGAGTTCCATGATCGGGACGAACTCGGCCGCCTCGAACACGACGACGACGGCGGGCTGCTCGGCTGCTGTCCAGTACTCCCCCAGCACCTGCAGCCCCTCGGGGTACTGCCACTGCGCCCGGCGGGCCAGGGCGCCGTCGCGTTGCTCCCTGGTGAGTCCGGGCTGCCAGCTCAGGGTCATGATGTGGAGCACGGCGACTCCTGGAATGACGTGCCTTGGTGCGCGGCATAGGGCACCACTTCCACGCTAGTTGCGCACACGAAGCGCGGCCAACGGGAGGAGGGCGCAGCGCGGAGCAGCCCGACCGTCCTGGTCCGGCCGCCCGTGGCGCCGGACCAGGACCGGGAGGTGCGCGCCCGTGTCGACGACCGTGCAGGGGGCCGTCTCCCGGGGCGCGGACTCCAGGCGGGTACTGCCGGCCCGCCTGGGAGCAATCGCCAATTTATGACATGACCTCGCCATTCAGCGCGGCCACGCCGTGACGGGTCCGCGCATGGCGGAAGTCCGCCACCGCACGACCGCCGGTGGCGCCCGTCGTCCCCTCCGGCGGGACGCTCACCGGCATCCTGCCGCCGTCCCGGCGGGGCGTGGGGCACGGATGCGCTGAGCGACGAAGAGGGCGGCGCGGTCCAGCGCCTCCTCCGCCTCGTCCAGGACGCCGGTGAGCGCCTGGAACACGTGCGGCACGTCGGCGGTGACGTCGAGGATGACGTCCACCCCGGCCTCCCGGGCACGCGCGGCCAGCCGGGTGGAGTCGTCCAGCAGGATCTCGTTCGTGCCCACCTGGATCAGCAGGGGCGGGAAGCCGGTGAGGTCAGCGAAGACGGCGGGGCTCAGCAGGGGCTGGTGCGGATCGGCGCCGGCGAGGTACATGGCCCCGGTGTGTTCCATGGCCCGGCGGGTGAAGATCGGGTCCAGATCCTCCTTGGTGGTCATGCTCTCTCCGCTGCGGGTGGCGTCCAGGCCCGGGGAGAACGCCACGATGGCGGCAGGCAGGGGCAGACCGGCGTCGCGGGCGGCGAGGCAGGTGGTGACGGCGAGGCCGCCTCCGGCGGAGTCGCCGGCGAAGACGACCGCGGCGGGGTCCGCGCCGCTGTCGAGGAGCGCGCGGTAGGCGTCCAGGGTGTCGTCGATGGCGGCGGGGAAGGGGTGCTCGGGGGCGAGCCGGTAGTCCACCGAGTAGGCCGGGAAGCCGGTCCTGACGACGAGTTGTCCGGTCAGGCAGAGGGCGGTCCGCGGAGATCCGAACACCCAGGCCCCGCCGTGGAAGTACAGGATCGTCCCGGCACGCTGCCCGGTCTCGGGCTCGACGTGCAGCGCGGGACGGGCACCGAGCGTCGTTTCCATGGTGCGGATGCCGGCAGGCACGACCATCTGGCTCATCAGCGCTCGGAATCCGGCCCGCAGTTCCTCGACCGACGGGGGTTCGGCCGGCTGCGGGTGGCGCATCATCGCGTCGACGTGGGCGCGTTGCTCCTGGCTCACGGGTATGCTCCCCTCGGAAGTATCTTCCAGAACACTATATGCCAAGGAATGCACTTTGGGCAGTCACCCCGCCAACCTCGCCACGTTCTTCTCCGACCTCGTCCGATGCGAGACGCGCCTCTACAACGCCCTCAACGACCGCCTCCGAGAGCGGCACGGGATCGTCACCTCGCAGTTCGAGTTCCTGTGCTACCTGCGCGACCACCCCGGTTCCCGGGTGGCGGACCTCGCCGCCCACTTCGCCATCGGCATCGGAGCGACCAGCAAGGGCGCCGACCGCCTGGAAAGGCAGGGATGGGCCGTCCGGCAACCCAACCCGGCCGACCGCCGTTCGTCCCTCCTCGTCCTGACCGAGCAGGGCTCCCAACTCCTGGAAGCGGCCGAGAAGACCTTCAACCAGGCGCTCGCCGAACTGATCGAGGGCACCCTCGACCCCTCCGCGACACAAGCCGCCGCCCAGGCCTTCGCCACGCTGCGCGCCGCCCTCGAACACAACCAGACCGGCAGCCCGGCCGGCTGACCCCGCCTCGATCCCACGAGCAGCCGGCGACTCCAGAGCGGCGACCCCGCGGTCCCACGCCAGGTCGGTCACGGTGCACGCGACGGCCTTGGCCCGTGCGCGCGGGGTCAATCGCGGGCCGGGTGGCGCGCCTAGCGTGCGGAGCACCAGGTACGCCGGGCAGCCGGGCACGGAGCAGGTTGGCGGCGGCCGCCGGATCGCAGCGAGGGAGAAGCCCATGACCACCACCCCCACCGTCGTCCTCGTCCACGGCGCGTTCGCCGACGCGACCAGCTGGTCCGGCGTCGTCGCCGAGCTGCAGAGCCACGCCATTCCCGTGGTGGCACCGCCGAACCCGCTGCGGGGGCTGGCCGTTGACGCGGCCTATGTCGCGTCGGTGGCGGCGCAGGTCGACGGTCCGGTCGTCCTGGTCGGGCACTCCTACGGAGGTGCGCTGGGCGGATTCAACTGATCGTCGCAACACCGGCGTGCAG
>NZ_JBHSQJ010000123.1:0-24839 GCF_042658505.1 Streptacidiphilus monticola
GCGCGCCTCGCGCGCCTCGCGCGCCTCGCGCGCCTCGCGGGGCCCACCGGGGCTACAACGGGGCTGCGGTGGGGGCGAGTTCGGCGTAGAGGCGGGCGGACGCCTCCGCCACCCGCGGCCAGGTGTAGTGGGACAGCACATGGGCCCGTGCGGACACGGCGCGCCCGCGCCGCAACGCCGGTGAACCCAGCAGTTCCGCGACCGCCGCCGCCAGGGCGGCGGCGTTGCCGGGCGGGACCAGCCGGCCGATCGCGGGGTCGGCGAGGCTGTCGAGGTGCGCGCCGACCCCCGCCGCCACCACGGGCGTCCCGCAGGCCATCGCCTGGAGCGCGACCATCCCGAAGGGCTCGTACCACCCCGGGCACAGCACGCAGTCCGCGGAGCGGAACAGCTCGGGCAGCCGCTTCGGCGCCACGCGCCCGAGCAGGGCGAAGCGGTCCGCGACCCTGCCCTGGCGGGCGAGTTCGCGCAGCCGCCGGGCCTCCGGGTCCAGGTCCAGCTGCTCGCGCGGGGGACCGCCGACGACCAGCAACTCCGCCGTGGGCAGCCATTCGAGCGCGCGCAGCGCCGTGTCGATGCCCCGGCGCCGGGACAGGCCGCCGACCATCAGCAGCCGGGGCCGCCCGGTCCGCGGGGCCATCGGGCCGTCCGGGCTGTAGCGCTGGGCGTCCACGCCGCAGGGGACGACCCGCACCCGGTCCGCCGGAATGCCCAACTCCCGCAGGTCGCGGGCCTCTTCACGGGAGGTGGCGATGATCCGGTCCACCTGGTGGCCCAGCGCCGTCTCCACCGCGACGCGGCCCTCCGAGGCGCGGTCGGTCGCGCCGCGCAGCCGGTCCTGGGCGACCCCCAGCGAGTGGTAGGTGTGCACGACCGGGAGTTCGTGGCCGCGGGCGCCCAGCAGGGCGGCGAGCCCGGACATCCAGTAGTGCGCGTGCACGACGTCGGGCCGCTGCCGTCCCCAGACCCGGGACAGTTCCGCCCCGAAGCCGCGCATGCAGGGCAGCAGCTTCTCGGTCCGCACCGAGCGGGCCGGGCCGGCGTTGACGTGATGGACCGTCAGGTCAGGGCCGATCTGCACGAACTCGGCCTGCTCGGGCTGGTCGCGGCGGGTGTGCACGACCACCTGGTGGCCGCGCGCGGCCAGGGCCGCGGCCAGTGCGGCGACGTGCACGCTCTGGCCGCCCGCCTCCGCGCCGCCGAGGGAGGCGAGCGGGCTCGCCTGGACCGACACCAACGAGATCCTCAGCCCGGCCATCCCGCGGCCCCTTCCCTGCGCTCCTGCTCTGTGCCGCCGCTGCTATCCACCGGCGTCCGCCGCAAACATGCCTGCCGCCGGACGGGTGGTCGGGTGATAGCCGGGGCCCGCCCGCGGGTAGGCGCGCGGGCATGGTGCGCAGCGCGGTGGACTACCTGGATGCCCGGCTCCCGTTCCTCGACCAGGCGCGGGACTACGTACGGAAGATCTTCCCGGACCACTGGTCGTTCCTGCTGGGCGAGATGGCGCTGTACAGCTTCGTGCTGCTGCTGCTCACCGGCGTCTGGCTGACCTTCTTCTTCGAGCCGGGCATGGGTGACACCGTCTACCACGGCGCCTACACGCCGCTGAGCGGCATCCGGATGAGCGAGGCCTACAGCAGCGTGCTGCGCATCAGCTTCGACGTGCGCGGCGGTCTGCTGATCCGTCAGATCCACCACTGGGCGGCCGTGCTGTTCCTGTCGGCCATCGGCCTGCACCTGCTGCGGATCTTCTTCACCGGGGCGTTCCGCAAGCCGCGCGAGGTGAACTGGCTGATCGGGCTGACCATGTTCGTGGTCAGCCTGCTCGAGGGCTTCGCGGGCTACTCGCTCCCCGACGACCTGCTCTCCGGGACCGGTCTGCGCACCGCGGAGGGGATCACCCTGTCGATCCCGATCGTGGGCACCTACCTGCAGATGTTCTTCTTCGGCGGGGAGTTCCCGGGCACCCACATCGTCGGGCGGCTGTTCTCGCTGCACGTGCTGCTGCTGCCCGGGGTGCTGCTGGCGCTGGTCGGGCTGCACCTGATGCTCGTGTTCACGCTGGGCCACACGCAGTGGCACGGACACGGCCGGACCAACCGCAACGTCGTCGGCATGCCGCTGTTCCCGCAGTTCGCCGCCCGCTCGACGGGTCTCGCCTTCTGCACCTTCGGCGTGTGCGCGCTCGCCGCCGCGCTCGCGCAGATCAACCCCGTGTGGGTCTACGGTCCCTACCGGCCCGACCAGGCTTCCACCGACGCCCAACCCGACTGGTACGTGGGCTTCCTGGAGGGCGCGATGCGGCTGATGCCCGGGGTGGAATCGCGCTTCCTCGGCCACACCGTGGTCTGGGACGTGTTCATCCCGGCCGTGGTGCTGCCGGCGGTGCTGTTCGGCGTCCTCTACCTCTACCCCTTCGCGGAGCGGCTGCTGACCCGGGACAAGCGGACGCACCACCTGTGCGACCGCCCGCGCCACGCTCCGGTACGCACCGGGCTCGGCGTCGCGGGGGTGGTGTTCTACGGCGTGCTGCTGCTGGCGGGCAGTCAGGACCTGCTCGCCAACGTCTTCCAGACCTCGGTGGAGCTGGTGAACTGGACCCTGCGGATCGCCGTCCTGGTGCTGCCGTTCCTCGCCTTCGCGCTCACCCGGCGGCTCTGCCTCGGACTGCAGGAGCGGGACATGGAGCGCGTCCACGAGGGGGTGGAGACCGGCTGGGTGCGGCAGAACGTCTCGGGCGGCTACGAGGAGGAGCACCGCCCCCTGGAGCGGGACTGACGGGCTGTCACCAGGGCCGTCACTCGCCGCGCCGGGAGTACTGGAAGACGAAGCCCCCCACCCCGGCGGCCAGGAGGCCGAGGCCCACCAGGGCCAGCCAGGGCTCGAACACCGGGGCCAGAGCGGTGAACGCCACGCCGGCGGCGGTGATCACGGGGTAGCCGCTGGAGGGCGGGAAGAACTCCAGCGGCCCCGCCGTCTCGGACACCGGCACGGCCGGCCGGTCCTGGGCCCGCGCGCCGCGGCGGCCGTAGTTGATCCACAGGAACGCCGCCACCAGCGAGGACATCAGCAGTGCGACGGTCAGCGCCGCCTTGCCCGCGTTCTCGTGGGCCAGGGCCAGGTAGATGCCGTCGCAGACGGCGAAGAAGAAGGCCACACCCGTCCACAACAAGGCCTCGCTGCGCACGCGTTCACTCCTCCGGGTTGGCGCCGACCGGCGGCTTGGGCTCGCCGGCCTCGGGGTGGTGCAGGTCGAACGCGGGAGAGTCGGAGCGGATCCGGGGCAGCGCGGTGAAGTTGTGCCGCGGCGGCGGACAGCTCGTCGCCCACTCCAGCGAGCGGCCCCAGCCCCAGGGGTCGTCCTCGGTGACCTTCTCGGTGTGCACGCGGGTGTACCAGATGTTGTAGAGGAAGAACAGCGTGGAGGCGCCGAGCAGGAAGGCACCGATCGAGGAGACCGTGTTCAGCGTGGTGAAGCCGTCCTGCGGCAGGTAGTCGGCGTAGCGGCGGGGCATGCCGGCCGCGCCCAGCCAGTGCTGCACCAGGAAGGTGGTGTGGAAGCCGACGAACAGGGTCCAGAAGTGCCACCGGCCCAGCCGCTCGTTCAGCATTCGGCCGGTGAACTTCGGCCACCAGAAGTAGAAGCCGCCGAAGGCCGCGAAGACGATCGTGCCGAACAGCACGTAGTGCAGGTGGGCCACCACGAAGTAACTGTCCGTCACATGGAAGTCCAGCGGCGGCGAGGCGAGCAGCACCCCGGACAGCCCGCCGAAGAGGAAGGACACCAGGAAGCCGATGCACCACAGCATCGGCGTCTCGAACGACAGCGACCCGTGCCACATGGTGCCGATCCAGTTGAAGAACTTCACCCCGGTCGGCACCGCGATCAGGAACGAGGTCAGTGAGAAGAACGGCAGCAGCACCTGCCCGGTGGCGAACATGTGGTGCGCCCACACCACCGCCGACAGCGCGGTGATGGAGATGGTGGCCCCCACCATCCCGACATAGCCGAAGACCGGCTTGCGGCTGAAGACGGGGATGATCTCGGTGACGATGCCGAAGAAGGGCAGCGCCACGATGTAGACCTCGGGGTGCCCGAAGAACCAGAACAGGTGCTGCCACAGCAGGGCGCCGCCGTTCGCGGCGTCGAAGACGTGCGCGCCGAAGCGGCGGTCGGCCTCCAGCGCCAGCAGCGCGGCGGTGAGCACCGGGAAGGAGAACAGCACCAGGATCGAGGTGAACAGCACGTTCCAGGTGAAGATCGGCATCCGGAACATGGTCATGCCCGGCGCGCGCAGGCACATGATCGTGGTGATGAAGTTGACGGCGCCCAGGATGGTGGACATGCCGGAGACCACCAGGCCCATCGTCCACAGGTCCCCGCCCGCGCCCGGGCTGAACACCGGCCCGTTGAGCGGCGCGTAGGCGAACCAGCCGAAGGACGCCGCCCCGCCCCGGGTGAGGAAGCCGGAGAGCACCATCAGGCCGCCGAAGAGGAAGACCCAGTAGGTGAAGGCGTTGAGCCGGGGGAAGGCCACGTCGGGGGAGCCGATCTGCAGCGGCATGATCCAGTTGGCGAAGCCGACGAAGGTGGGCGTCGCGAACAGCAGCAGCATCAGCGTGCCGTGCATCGTGAACAGCTCGTTGTAGTCCTCATGGGTGAGGAACTGCATTCCGGGACGGGCGAGTTCGGCCCGCATCAGCAGCGCCATCACCCCGGCGACCAGGAAGAAGCCGAAGCTGGTGACCAGGTACATGCTCCCGATGAGCTTGTGGTCGGTGGTGAGGAACCACTCCAGCGCCGCGCGGCCCTGACGACGCCGGGCCTCCTCACGCGCGCGCCGGGTCCGGGCGGCCGGGGTCCGCACAGCTGACATGCATTCAACTCCCGTAGCGGCGGCGGAAGGCGGCCGCGAACGGCCTGACCAGAGCACGGCTAACCCGAGCGTGCCACCGCAAACCTCACAGCACGCCGTGGCGAACCTGTTTCCGACGGTCCGTCACCCGTACGGAGCAGTCCGGTGTTTGGGCCGGGTACGGGCGGGCAGCCGCCAGGGTGCCCGCAGAACCAAAAGGGCAAACCGCCTTAAGTCCCACCAGGCCTGAAGAGAGCAAACCCGCTCCGAACGGGCCGGCCGAGTCCCAGGAGGCATCCATGCCGGTCAAACCGGAACTGATCCGCTCCGCCCTCGCCGCCGCAGCGGACCGGCACCGGATGGCGCTCACCGCGCTGGAGATCGAGATCCTGACCGACGCCGCCGCCCGGGCCGTGCTCCCGGCCCGTCGGCACTTCCCCCGCCACCCCGGCAGCCCGCTCAACACGCGCGAGGTGCAGATTATCGCCGGGGCCGCCCGCGGGCACACCAACGCGCAGATCGCGCGCAGCATCGGACTGTCTCCGCTGACCGTCAAGAGCCACCTGACCCGCATCGCCGCGCGCGTCGGCTGCGGTGACCGGGCCGGCATCGTGGGACTCGCCTACCGCAAGGGCTGGCTGGTGCAACTGCCGCCGGAGCCCCGGCCGGTCGTACAGCTCAAACCGGACCACCTGGCCGTCCTCGACGGCATGGCCCAGGGGCTCGGCAACGCCGAGATCGGGCGCCGGCTCTTCCTCTCCGAGGAAGCCGTGAAGTCGCGGGCGCGGTCACTCTTCGACGCGCTCGGCGCGCACACCCGCGCGCACGCCGTCGCGCTCGGCTACCAGCACGGACACCTCCCCCTCGACGGCCGCCCGGCCGAGACCGCCCGGCCCCGCGTGCTCCAGGCGGTGTGACCCGCCCGGAGCACGGCATGGGCACCCAGGGCCCAGGCATCGAGGACCCGGGTACCGAAGGACGCCACCCGCCTACTCGGGCAGCTGGTCCGAGCGCGGACGCATGGCCTCCTCAGCCTCCTGCTCCGCACGCGCGTCCCGCTCGCCCTGAGCCCGCTGGTCCGCCTGCTCGGCCTCCACGTCGTAGCCCGGCGTCCGCTCCGGCTCCGACTCCAGGGATTCCGCCGCCGGGTCCGTCCCCGCTTGCGATCCACCCTCCGATCCGGGCTCCGTCCCGGCCCCGGAGGAGTCCTCCTCGCGGTCGACGGGCGGCTCGGGGTCGTGCCACTCCTCGGCCCGGCTCGGCTGCCCGGACCGGACCTGGCCCTCGACCTCGTGCGCCATCTCGTCGTCCAGGGCGGGACCGTGCTTGCTGCTGCCCCGGTCCGACGTCTGCTCCGTCATGCCTCTCCTCCTCTGGTGCTGTCACGTGCCGGCTGAGCGTCCGTCAACTGCGGCGCAGCAGGGCGGCCACGCCCTGACCCGCCGCGAACGAGCCCGGCGGCGCGAAGGCCAGCCGGGCCGCGCTCAGCGCCGCCGCGAACGGCAGGGCGTCCGCGCCCGGCGCCTGCTCCGTCATTCCTCCCAACTGCTCCTCGGGCAAGGCGAGTTCACCCAGCGAGCGGCCGAAGCGCAGCTGCGCCGAGAGCGCCTCGCCCGCCTCGGCCAGGACCAGGGTGTCCACCTCGCCGTTGCGCAGCGCCGACACCACCGGCAGCAGCCCCTCCACCGCCCGGCCGTCCACCAGCCCCGCCTGCAGCCGCCGCTGCACCTCCGCCGCCTGCTCGAGCGCCCGGACCGCCGCCGCGGAACGCGCCCGGTCGGCGGCCTCGGCCGTGGACGTCAGCTCCACCAGACGCTGCGGCCACGGCGACGGCAGATGCTCCTTGACGAGCGTGCGCGCCCGCACGTCGCCGGCCAGCACCAGCACCGCCACCCGGTGCTCCGCTGCCAGCGCCGCGGCCTCGGCGGCCACGCCGCGGGCGTTGCGGTCCCAGGTGTTCTCCGCCCGCCGCTGGTAGCGGTCCTGAGCCCAGTCGCCCACCGGCAGCTTGCGGATGTCCTCGCCGTCCCCGTGCACCTCCCGGTGCTCGCCCGCGCCCACGGCGGAGGTGTGCACCTCCAGGTCGGCGCCCACCCGGTCGGTGCGCACCAGCAGGTAGGGCACGAAGCACTGACGGTCCCTCAGCAGGGGCAGTACGTGCGGCAACGGCCCGAAGCAGACCAGGTCCCGGTCGGGGGCCGCGCTCAGCTCGTGTCGGGCCAGCAGCTCGCCGCCGGCGGCGAAGAGCGCCTGGCCCTGCGGAGCGGGCATGCCCCGGTCGGAGCCCACCTGCTCCACCAGCACCCGGATCGTGGCCGGGTCGGCGCCTGCCTCGGAGAGGCGTTCGGACACCGCCCGGGCACGCAGCTCGATCGCGTGCGCGGCCTGCGGGGCCGCCCGTTCGGTGTCCACGTACACCGACGCCACCGGACCCCCGTGTCGGTACAACTCCCGGGTCCAGGAGAGATGCATCCTCGGCTCCTTCCTGATCGCGCGCGGCGCGCGTACCCGGGCCCCGCCCCGCGAAACGGCCCGGCGGGATGCCGCAGCGGGGCGGACGGCCCGGCGGCTTCGGCACGGTGACGGCGCCACGGTGCAGGCATGGGACGGGCCAAGCAGGGCAGGCGGAGCAGCAGGAGGTGAACACTTCATGATTCCCCTGCTCCTCGTCCTGCTGCTGGCGATCCTGCTCTTCGGGGTGGGCTTCGCCGTCAAGGTGCTGTGGTGGGTCGCCCTGGCCGTGCTGGTGGTCTGGCTGCTCGGCTTCCTGTTCCGCGGCGCGGCCGGGGCCGGTGGCCGCAGCCGCTGGTACCGCTGGTGACCTGTCGTCAGGCCGCTGCGCCTGACCCCGCGTGGGCCCCCATGATGGGGGCCCACGCGCGTGTCGGCCACTTTGCGCCCGCGCCGGGCCGCTGACGGCCCGTTACCGGGTCAGCGCGGGCAGCACGGCGTCCCGGTAGTGGTCGAAGAACTCCGGCCACTCCCGGCCGATGTTGCCGACGTAGAGCTCGTCGAAGCCCGCGTCCACGTACTGCCGCAGCTCCTTGACGTGCTCCTCGGTGTCCGCGCCGCAGACCACCTTCTCCCCGACCTGCTCCGGGGTCACCAGCTGCGCCGCCTGCTCGAAGTGACGGGGCGTCGGCAGCACCTGGTTCAGCTCGCCCGGCAGCAGCTCGGTCGCCCACAGGCGGTGTGCGGTCTCGACCGCGCGCTCCCGGTCCCGGTTCCAGCACACCTTGGTCCCGCCGACCACCGGCTTGCCCCCGCTCGACTCCCGGAAGGCGCCCACGACTTCGGCGTCCGGCATCATCGTCACGAACCCGTCCCCGATCCGCGCGGCCAGCTCCGCCGAGCGCGGTCCGAAGCCCGACACGTACACCGGCACCGGCTCGTCCGGGACGGTGTAGAGCCGGGCGTTCTCCACCGTGTAGTGCCGTCCCCGATGGCTGACGTTCTCCCCGGAGAACAGCTCCCGCAGCACCGCGACGGCCTCCTCCAGCATCTCCGCCCGGACCGGGAAGGCGGGCCAGACGTCCCCCAGCACATGCTCGTTGAGTGCCTCGCCCGTCCCCACGCCCAGCGTGAACCGGCCCTCCAGCAGCACCGACGACGTCGCGGCGGCCTGGGCCACGACGGCGGGGTGCATCCGCACGGTCGGGCAGGTGACCAGCGTCGTCACCGGCAGCCGCACGGCCTGGGACAGGGCTCCGATCAGACCCCAGACGAAGGCGCTCTGCCCCTGCGCGTCGCACCAGGGGTGGTAGTGGTCGGAGACCGCCAGGCGGGTGAAGCCCGCCTCCTCCGCCCGCCGGGCCTGGTCCAGCAGTTCGGCAGGGGTGAACTCCTCGCAGGAAAGGAAGTATCCGAACTCGGTCATCTGCGTCTCCTCGGACTCCGCGGTCATGGACCTGCGGCGCGCCTGCCCCGGACACCGGAGGAGAACCGCCGCATCCGCCACTCGTTCGGTTCGCCGTGCGCGGACGCGAGTGGCGCCCGCCACGCAGCGGACGAGAATCAAGGGAGGAGTGCGCAGCAGGGCCGCCCCGAGGAGGCAGAGAGCCATGGCATCGCCAGCAGCCGAACCGCGTCGCCCATCGGCACCGGGGCCCGCGCACGGCGGGCCGCTGGCGCGCGCCCGGGCCCGGCGCAGCAACCCGCTGTTCCGGCCGCAGGACGCCTGGCGGGGCCGGCTGCAACTGCTGCTCGCGCTCGGCCTGCTCGCCGCCGCCCTCGGCTGCGCGCTGTTCGCGCTCGGCCGCTACGACGCCGACCGGGGCAGCGCGGAAGCCCTCCAGAGCCATCTGCACCCGGTGAACGCGCAGGTCCTCGGCGCACCCACCGCCTCCTCCACCGGGCGCACGACGGGCGACCCGGTCGCCCCCGTCGCCTGGACCGGCGCCGACGGAAGGTCGCACCAGGCCGTGGCCGTCGTGCCCCCGCTGACCGTCCAGGGGCAGACCGTGCAGGTCTGGCTCGACGCCGCCGGCCACCCCGCCGTCGGGCCCGCCAGCCCGACCGCCTCAGCGGCCACCGCCGTCTCCATCGGCCTGTGCGCGCTGGTCGGCTGCGCCACCCTGGTGGTCGTCCTGCACGCGGTGGCGCGCTCGCTCCTGGACCGCTCGGCGCTGCGCGGCTGGGAACGCGACTGGCGCGCCACCGCCCCGCTGTGGACAGGCCGCCGCTGAGGCGAACGCCGCTGAGCCGGGGGCGGGTGCCGGTGCCGCTTCAGGGCTCGCGGTAGAGCACGGCGGTCGCGGCCACCAGGAGCGCGGCCAGCAGCAGCGGCCAGCCCAGAGCGGTGTGCACGGTGAGCGCCGCGCCGAGGGCCGCGCCCGCGAGCATGGTCAGCGCCGAACCCAGCCTCCGGCTCCACCGCGTCCCGGCGGCGCCCGCGAGCGGGGAGTCCGCGGCGAAACCGGTCAGCGTCATGGTCAGTACCGTCGTCGTCAGGTCGGGCACACCCAGCGCGCGGACCGTGCCGTTGCGCAGGCCGAGCGCCACGGCCAGCACCGCGATCAGGACGGCGTGCGGCACGGCGGGCGCCGTCGCGGCCACCAGGGCGGCCGCGCCCTCCAGCACCGCCTCGGCCAGCAGCACGCGACGGAACCAGAACTGACGGCCCTTCGGGCGCAGCTCGCGGGTGACCCGGCCCGAGGCCACCGAGCCCAGCAGGAAGAAGCCCAGGGAGACCAGCGAGTCGAGCACGGAGAAGCCCGGCGCGCCGCCCAGCGCGAAGCCGACGATGACGACGTTGCCCGTCATGTTCGCGGTGAACACCCGGCCGAGGCCGAGATAGCTCACCGCGTCCACCACACCGCTGACGAAGGTCAGCGCGAACAGCGCGAGCGCGAGCGGATGCCGGTCGCCGATCTCCGCCCCGGGGATCTCTGTCGCCATGCCAGCAGCCTAGGACCTCGGACGGACGACGCGTCAGAAGCCGTACACCGCCCGGGTACTGACGGATACTCTGGGCGCGCGCCACCCACCCGGTCTCCCCTGTCCGTCCCGCCCGCCGCCCGAGGAGCGTCGATGAGCTATCCCTCGCAGTACCCGCCACCGCAGCCGCAGTTGCCGCCGCAGGGTCCGGTGCCCCCGTACGGGCAGCCGGCGCGGGCGGCCCGCAGCGGGGCGCAGATCTTCCTGGCGGTCCTGGCCGTGGTCACGGCGGTGCTGCAGTTCGCGGTGCTGGTGGCCAACCTGGTCGAGGTCGGCTTCGCGTTCCTGGGGAGCGTGGTGTGGTCCGGTTCCACCTGGCCGCACAGCTGGTTCAGCTTCGCGCCGAGCGACCTGGTGTTCTGCCTGATCCTGGTGGCCGCGGCGGTCGGCGCGTTCCTCGGCAAGTCCTGGCCCGGCCCGGTCGCCGCCGCCGTGGCGGCGGTGCAGGCGGTCTCCATCATCTTCGGCTTCACCCGCGAGCTGGGGGCTCCGGGGTACCAGACCCACTACTACGAGGGCGGCTGGAACGTCACCGGGAACGTGCTGGCCGGGCTCGTCCTGGTCTTGTCCCTGGCGCTCGTGGTCCTCGGCCTGCTCGCCCGGCCGCGCTCCGGTCCTGCCGGCCCCCGTCCCGCCGCCCCCGTGCCGCCCGGCGCGATGCCGCAGCCCCACGCCTACCCTCAGCCGGGGGCAGCCTCCCCCTACGCCTACCCGAGCCAGCCCCAGGGCGGCCCGGCCCCGCAGCCGGGAGCCGTGCCTCCGTCCGGCCCGGTGCCCCCGCAGGGCGCGGTGCCGCCTGGAGCCGTCCCCCCGCAGCCCACCACCCCGCCCGCCCAGCCGCAGCAGCAGCCGCCCTACGGGTACCCGCCCGCGGGCTGACCGCGCGACGGTACTCGGCAGAACGCAGTCTCGCCGTCGGCTGGCGAAGCCGACGGCGAGGAGCTGAAGGGGCGTCACCGGTCCCTTGCGGGGCGGAAGCTGACGGCCCGGTGGTCAGGGCTCACACGTCGGCCGCCGTGCGGCCGGGCCGCAGGTAGACCGCCCAGGTGAGGGCCAGGCAGACGGCGTAGGCGGCGAGGAAGGTCAGGTACGCCCCGTCCCCGTTGCCGGAGGAGAGGAACGACTGCCGGAAGGCCACGTTCACCAGCACTCCGCCGAAGGCGCCCACCGCTCCGGCGATGCCGATCACGGCGGAGGAGCGGGCCGGGTCCTTGAAGATGGCGGGGATCATCTTGTAGGTCGAGCCGTTGCCGATGCCGCTGAGCACGAACAGGGCGATGAAGCCGGTGAGGAACAGCGGCAGGCTGTGCTGGCGCGAGGCCGCGTACACCAGTGCCGCGCCCCCGGCCATGAGCGTGAACACCCAGGCGGTCACCTTGGCCCCGCCGATCCGGTCCGCGATCGCGCCGCCCACGGGTCGGAGCAGCGAGCCCAGCAGCGGGCCGAGGAAGGTGAGGTACGCGGCCTTCACCGGGGTGGCGAACTGGCTGTGGAACTGCACCTGCAGCACCTGTCCGAAGGCGAAGCCGAAGCCGATGAAGGACCCGAAGGTGCCGATGTAGAGCAGCGACATCACCCACGTGTGCGGCTTGCGGGCCATCTCCCGCATCAGGCCCTTGGCGGTCCGCATGGTGCTCAGGTTGTCCATGCGCAGGGCGGCGCCGAGTGCGGCCAGAACGATGAGGGGGATGTAGACGAGGGGGAGCAGACGCGGGTGGGTCGCTCCGGCGGTGGCCAGGATCAGCAGACCGATCAGCTGGACGGCGGGGACGCCGAGGTTGCCGCCGCCCGCGTTGATGCCGAGCGCCCAGCCCTTGAGCCGCTGCGGGTAGAAGGCGTTGATGTTCGCCATCGAGGACGCGAAGTTGCCGCCGCCGACGCCCGCGACGCAGGCGACGACCAGCAGGGTGGAGTACGAGACGCCCGGCTCCAGGACGACGCCGGCGAGGACCGTCGGGACCAGCAGCATCAGTGCGCTGAAGACGGTCCAGTTGCGCCCGCCGAAGCGGGCGACCGCGAAGGTGTAGGGGAAGCGCAGCGCCGCGCCGAGCGCGGTGGGCAGCGCGGTGAGCAGGAACTTCCCTGCGGGGTCCACGTGGTACTGCGGGCCGAGGAAGAGGACGAGGACGGACCAGAGGGACCAGACCGAGAACCCGATGTGCTCGGAGAAGACGGAGAAGACGAGGTTCCTGCGGGCGATCTTCGCCCCGGCCTCCTCCCAGAACCCGAGGTCCTCGGGCTGCCAGTCCTCGATGGTGCGCGTGCCTCTGGAGCCGGCCTGCTGCTCCTTGCTGCCGATTGCCGTCGTCATGGCTACCTGCCTGGGGTCGAGGTGGTGTGGTGAGGGGGTGTCATTTCGAACGGTTCGGGCTGCGTCCCGCGAAGCCCTCCCGCGGGCCCGGGCGGGCCTGCGAGGGTGGTGGGTCCTGTGCGGCGCGGCGCCCTCCACGGCCGGGGGCCGTTGCCGCCCCCGTTCGGGTGGGGCGACGGGGCCGGCCTGGGCTTGGACGCCTGCCCGAGCCCTTCGGGCTGGGCGGCGGTGTCTGTCCTGTGGTGGACGGATGGGGTTCAGGGGGTCGTCGTTGACCCCGTGCGAAGCGGTTGGGGCGGCCCTGGGCCCTGACCGCCTGCCCGTGCCTTCGGGCTGGGCGGCGGTGTCTGTCCTGTGGTGGACGGATGGGGTTCAGGGGGTCGTCGTTGACCCCGTGCGAAGCGGTTGGGGCGGCCCTGGGCCCTGACCGCCTGCCCGTGCCTTCGGGCTGGGCGGCGGTGTCTGTCCTGTGGTGGACGGATGGGGTCCAGGGGGTCGTCGTTGACCCCGTGCGGAGCGGTTGGAGCGGCCCTGGGCCCTGACCGCCTGCCCGAGCCCTTCGGGCTGGGGCAGGCGGTGTCTGTCCTGCGGTCGGACGGGGGAGAGGGGTCGGTCATGTGGGGCGGGTGGCCCCGTTGGGCGGCGTAGCCGCCCGCGGGCGCCGGGCCCCCGTCCTGCGGGCGGGAGGTGCCCCCACCGCGGGCAACGCGCCGCTCGGGGAGGTTCGACTTCGTGTGCGGGACGAACCCGCCTGGGCGGTTGGCTGGTCGCGGCGCGGTTGCCCGCGCCCCTGGCGGGGCCTTCGGCCCCGGGGGGGCGGGGGCGGGTCCGGCGGTCGGTGGCTGCCTCCCGTTCAGGGGCGGGTGGCTCTGGACCGGAGGTCAGGTGCGGCGGATGGGCCAGGTGGGGAGGGTGGCGGGGGAGCCGTCGGGGGTGGCGTCCTCGTCGAGACAGGTGCCGGTGCGGAGGTCGAAGACCTGCTTGTACATGGGCGAGGCGACCGTCGGGGCTTCGCCCCGACTGCCCAGCAGGCCGCGGGAGATGACCTCCGCCGCGCTGAACGGGTCCCGGTTGCCGACCGCGTACAGGTCACCCTCCGGGGTCAGGAAAACGGCGACCTGCTGCTCGTCGTCGAGCAGGGCGGCCACCCCCCGCCCCGGAACCAGCTCGGACTCGGGGCACAGCGGGAGCCACTCGCCCCGGTGGTAGAGCTCGATCATGCGTGCACCTCCAGGCGCGGGCCCGCGACGAGGACGACGCCGTCCTCGTCGGGGCGGGCGGGTCGGATCTGGTCGCGCTCGGGGACGAAGGTGACCGTCGGGTCCGGGGTCCCGGGCGCGTTGACGAAGGAGACGAAGCGGCGCAGCCGCTCCGGGTCGTCCAGGACGGCGGCCCACTCGTCCTGGTAGAGGGCGACGTGACGCTCCATCAGGGCGTCCAGGTCGGCGCAGATGCCGAGGGAGTCCTCGAGCACCACCTGCCGCACGTGCTCGACGCCGCCGTCGAGGCGCTCGAGCCAGACCGAGGTGCGCTCCAGCCGGTCGGCGGTCCGGATGTAGTACATCAGGAACCGGTCGATCGTCCGGATCAGCGTCTCCTTGTCCAGGTCGGCGGCCAGCAGGTCGGCGTGACGGGGCGTCATGCCCCCGTTGCCGCCGACGTAGAGGTTCCAGCCCGCGGACGTGGCGATGATGCCGAAGTCCTTGCCCTGGGCCTCCGCGCACTCGCGGGCGCAGCCGGAGACGGCCGACTTGAGCTTGTGCGGCGACCGCAGGCCCCGGTAGCGCAGCTCCAGTTCGATGGCCAGGCCCACCGAGTCCTGCACCCCGTACCGGCACCAGGTCTCGCCGACGCAGGACTTCACCGTGCGCAGGGCCTTGCCGTAGGCGTGGCCGGACTCGAAGCCCGCGTCCACCAACCGCCGCCAGATCTGCGGCAGTTGCTCCACCCGGGCGCCGAACATGTCGATCCGCTGGCCGCCGGTGATCTTCGTGTACAGGCCGAAGTCCCGGGCGATCTCGCCTATGGTGATCAGCCCGTCCGGGGTGATCTCGCCGCCGGGGATGCGGGGCACCACCGAGTAGGAGCCGTTGCGCTGCAGGTTGGCGAGGTGGTGGTCGTTGGTGTCCTGCAGGCCGGCCTGCTCGCCGTCCAGGATGTGGCCGTTGTCCAGCGAGGCCAGGATCGAGGCGACCACGGGCTTGCAGACGTCGCAGCCGGCGCCGGTGCCGTGCTCGGCGACCAACCGGGCGAAGCTGGTGATCCCCTTGGCCCGGACGATCTGGTACAGCTCGGCGCGGGTGAACTCGAAGTGCTCGCACAGGCCCCTGCGCACCTCCACGCCCGAAGCCTCCAGCTCCTCGTTGACGATGGAGCCCAGCATCTTCACGCAACTGCCGCAGCCGGTGCCGGCCTTGGTGCACTTCTTGACCTCGGGGACGCTGCTGCAGCCCTGCTCGTGCACGGCGGCCCGGATCTCGCCCTTGGTCACGTTGTGGCAGGAGCAGATGACGGCCTCGTCAGGCAGGGTCAGCTTGGCGCCCGCGTCCGCCGCGCCGGCCGGGAGCACCAGCTGCTCCGGCGCGACGGTGAGCGGCTTGCCGGCCAGCAGCAGCGGACGCAGGACGTCGTACGCCTCGGTGTCGCCCACCAGCACGCCGCCCAGCAGCGCACCGTCCGACCCGATGACGAGCTTCTTGTAGACGCCCTCGCGGCTGTTGCTGTAGACGACGTCGAGGGCGCCCTCGGCCGCGCCGTGCGCGTCGCCGAGGCTGGCCACGTCCACGCCGAGCAGCTTGAGCTTGGTGGAGGTGTCGGCGCCGGTGAAGGGGGAGTGGTCGCCCGCGGCCAGGTCCTTGGCCGCCGTCTCCGCCATCGAGTAGCCCGGCGCGACCAGGCCGTAGACGCGGCCGTCCGCGGCCAGGGCGCACTCGCCGACGGCCCAGATGTTCGGGTCCGCGGTGCGGCAGCGCTCGTCCACGGTGATGCCGCCGCGCTCGCCGACCGGCAGGCCGCACTCGCGGGCCAGCTGGTCGCGGGGGCGGACGCCGGCGGAGAAGACCACCAGGTCCACGTCCAGCACGGTGCCGTCCGACAGCGACATCGAGTGCACCCGGCCGTCCGCGCCGGTGCCCAGCTCCTGGGTGCCGGCACCGGTGTGGACGACGACGCCGAGGTCCTCGATCTTGCGGCGCAGCAACTGGCCGCCGCCTTCGTCCACCTGAATGGCCATCAGCCGCGGCGCGAACTCGACGACGTGCGTCTCCAGGCCCATCGCCTTCAGCGCGCCGGCGGCCTCCAGGCCGAGCAGGCCGCCGCCGACGACCGCGCCGACCCGGGCGTGCTCGGCGTCGGAGCGGATCCGCGCCAGGTCGTCCAGGGTGCGGTAGACGTGGCAGCCGGCCGCGTCGTGGCCGGGCACCGGCGGCACGAACGGGTACGAGCCGGTGGCCAGCACCAGGGCGTCGTAGCGCAGTTCGGCCCCGGAGGCGGTGGTCACGGTGCGCGCGTCGCGGTCGATGCGCACGGCCGGGTCGCCCAGCCGCAGCGTGATGCCGTGCTCCTCGACGAAGCCGGGCGGGCACAGCGAGAGTTCGTCCTCGGTGGTTCCGGTGAACCAGGAGGTCAGGTGCACCCGGTCGTAGGCGGGCCGGGTCTCCTCGGCGAGCACGGTGACCCGCCATTCGGCGAACCCGGGCTGCTCGGCCAGCGCCTCCAGGAAGCGCTGGCCGACCATCCCGTGGCCGACCAGGAGCAGGTCCTTCTGCGCGGCTGTGGTCGCGGCGGTCGTGGTGGTGGTCATGTCGTGGCTCCTCAGCGGGCGGGGAGGGTGGTCAGCAGGTGCAGCGGGGAGTCGGGGAGCGGCTCGTCGCGCTCGTACGCGCGGGTCAGCGCGTCCACGGTGGCGAGGTCGCCGAGCAGGATGCCGCCGACGAGTCGGTCGCCGCGCAGCACCAGCTTCTTGTAGGCGCCGCGCGTGGCGTCGCGCAGCGTCAGCACGTCCAGGTCGGGGTCGTCGGCCTCGTCCACCAGGCCGAAGGCCGCGTACTCCAGCGGTCCGGCGGACAGCCGGGCCAGCGGGCGGGAGCCGGTGTACCGGGCGTCGGGGTCGGCCCCGGAGAGCCGGGCCGCCAGCACGTCCGCCTGCTCCCAGGCGGGGCCGGCCAGTCCGTGCACCGCGCCGCGGTGCTCGGTGCAGTCGCCGATCGCGTGGACGTGCGGCGCCGAGGTGCGCAGCTCGTCGTCGACGAGCACGCCCCGCTCGACGGCCAGTCCGGCGGCGTGGGCGAGCCCGGTGCGGGGCCGGACGCCGCAGGCCAGGACGACGAGGTCGCAGGAGAGGCGGTAGCCGTTGGCGAGCTCCACCCCGGTCACCCGGCCGCCCTCGGAGCCGTGCAGCGCCTTGGCGCGGTTGCGGGTGTAGACCTCGACGCCCCCTTCGCGCAGGCCGCGGCGGAGCGCCTCGGCGGCCTCGGCGTCGAGGTGACGCTCGATCAGGTGCGGGGCCTGGTGCACGATCTCGACGGCCGGCCCGGTCGCCGCGAGCGCGCGGGCAGCGGCGTCGCTGGCGTGCTGGTCATCGGCGGGCCGGGCGGGCTCGGCGTCGCCGGAGGGCCGGCCGTCGGGGGCCGGCCGGGGGCCGGCGTCGCCNGGCGGCAGTCGGCCAGGCTGCGCAGCGCGTGCACCCCCGCGAGCGGCGGGTGCAGTCCGCGGATCGGCGGCAGCACCGGGTTGGCGCCGGTGGCCAGCACCAGCTCGTCCCAGGACGCCGCCTCGCCGCTGCTCAGCGTCAGCTTCCGGGCCTCGGTGTCGATCGCCACGACCTCCTCGCCGAGCCGCAGTTCGGCCCCACCGGTCTGCAGCGCGATGGACTCGGCGTCGAAGTGGCCGGCCAGCACCTCGGCCAGCAGCACCCGGTTGTAGGGGGCCCGCGGCTCGGCGCCGTACAGGGTCACCTCTCCCGTCCCGCCGAGGAACCGGTACCGCTCGGCGAACCGTGCCGCGGCCATTCCGGCGCCGACGACGGCGATGCGTGTGCTCATCGGGCGGCCTCCGTGCGTTCGACGCGGACCGCGCAGACCTTGAACTCGGGCATCCGGGACACCGGGTCCAGCGCGGCGTTGGTCAGCGAGTTGGCGCGGCCCGGGCCCGCCCAGTGGAAGGGCATGAAGACCGTGTCCGGGCGGATGTCGCTGGTGATCCGCGCGGGGGCGGTGGCCCGGCCGCGGCGGGTGGTCAGCGTGAGCAGCTGACCCTCCGTCACCTCCAGCCGGGACGCCAGCTGCGGGTGCAGCTCCACGAAGGGGCCGGGGGCGGCGTCGTTCAGCTTCTTCACACGGCGGGTCTGCGCGCCGCTCTGGTACTGGCTCAGGACGCGTCCCGTCGTCAGGTAGTAGGGGTACTCCTCGTCCGGCTCCTCCGCCGCCGGGCGGTGGGTCACCGCCGCGAAGCGGGCGCGGCCGTCCGGGGTGGCGAAGCGGTCCAGGAAGAGCCGCTGGGTGCCCGGGTGGGCGTCGTCGGGGCAGGGCCAGAAGACGCCGTCCTCCTTGCGGATCCGGTCATAGCTGATGCCGGCGTAGTCGGCCTGGCCGCCGGCCGAAGCCCGGCGCAGCTCCTCGAAGACCTGCTCCGGCTCGGTGGGGAAGGCGTCGGCGGGGAACGGGTCGGCGGGGAAGGCGTCGGCGCGGAAGGCCGGGGGGTCCTCCGGGGTCGTCGCGTCCTCCGGGTCGGCCGCTTCCGTCTGGGCCGCGGCGGCCCGGCGCAGGCGGGCGGCCAGGCCGTGCAGCAGCTCCAGGTCGCTGCGCACGCCGTCCGGGGCGGCGAGCGCCTGCTGACGCAGGATCACCCTGCCCTCAAGGTTGGTCATGGTGCCGCTCTCCTCCGCCCACTGCGCGGCGGGGAAGACCACGTCCGCCAGCTGCGCGGTCTCCGACAGCACGAGGTCGCTGACGGCCAGGAAGTCCAGCGCGCGCAGCTTGCGGGTCACCCGCACCGCGTCCGGCGCGGAGACCACCGGGTTCGAGCCCATCAGCAGCAGCGCCCGCACCCCGTCCACCTCGCCGAAGCTGTCGAGGAGTTCGAAGGCGGAGCGGCCCGGCCCGGGGATCGTCGCCGGGTCGACCCCCCAGACGCGGGCCACGTGCTCGCGGTCCGCGGCGTCCGTGATCGAGCGGTAGCCCGGCAGCTGGTCCGCCTTCTGCCCGTGCTCGCGGCCCCCCTGGCCGTTGCCCTGGCCGGTGAGGCAGCCGTAACCGCTGTACGGGCGGCCGGCCTTGCCCGCGGCCAGGCACAGGTCGATCCACGCGCCGACGGTGTCGGTGCCCTTGCTCTGCTGCTCCGGACCGCGCGCGGTGAGCACCATGCCGGTCTTGGCCCGCCCGAACAGCCGCGCGACCTCCCGCAGTTGGGAGACCGGGACGCCGGTCGTGCGCTCGGTCCTGGCGGGCCAGTGGGCCATCGCCGCCGCCCGGGCCGACTCCCAGCCCGTCGTGCGTTCGGCGATGAACTCCTCGTCCGTCAGGCCCTCGGCGATCAGCACGTGCAACAGGCCCAGCGCCAGGGCGAGATCGGTGCCCGGGACCGGCTGGAGGTGGAGGTCCGCCTGCTGCGCGGTCCGCGTCCGGCGCGGGTCGACGACCACCAGTGTCCCGCCGTTCTCGCGCAGTTCGCGGAAGTAGCGGAGCACCGGCGGCATCGTCTCGGCCAGGTTCGAGCCGACCAGGACGACGACCTCGCTGCGGGCGATGTCCGCCAGCGGGAACGGCAGCCCCCGGTCCAGGCCGAAGGCCCGGCGCGAGCCGGCCGCCGCCGAGGACATGCAGAAGCGGCCGTTGTAGTCGATGTTGGCGGTCCGCAGCGCCACGCGGGCGAATTTGCCGAGCGCGTACGCCTTCTCGTTGGTCAGCCCGCCCCCGCCGAAGACGCCCACCGCGTCCCGGCCGTGCGCCCGTTGCGCCGCGGTGAACGCGGCGGCCGTGCGGTCCAGCGCCTCCTCCCAGGTGGCGGCGCGCAGTTCACCGTCGCGGCGGTCGCGCACCAGCGGGGTCGTCAGCCGTCCGGCGCGGTCCAGCACCGCGGCCGCGTTCTGTCCCTTGCCGCACAGCGCACCCCGGTTGACCGGGAACTCCGGCCGCTCCAGCACCTCGACGAGGGCCGCGTCCGGGCCCCCGGCGAGCCGCATCCCGCACTGCAGCGAGCAGTACGGGCAGTGGGTGTCGGTGGTCGTCATGCAACGCAGCGTGTCGGCGGCGGATTACGCATCCGCGTCCCGGTTGTTGCGCCGGAGGTACAGGTCCTTCACGCCGCGGCCCGGGCGACGTCGGGTGTACGACACATGACGTAACAACCGACTGCCACTGCCTAACCCGCACGTGACGGCCGTGCAACGTGCAGGAAACGCGCGGACGCCAGCCTGCCGGTATGACTACTGCGACGGCCGGCCCCCTCCCCCTGGTGGGCTTCACCGTCGGCGTCACGGCCGCGCGGCGACGCGACGAGCTGACCAACCTGTTGAAGCGCCGCGGTGCACGGGTGGTCGAGGCGCCGACGATGCGGATCATCCCGCTCGAGGACGACCGTGCGCTCCGGCGCGCCACGGAGCGGTGCCTGGAGGCACCGCTCGACTACGTCGTCGCCACGACGGGCATCGGCTGGCGCGGCTGGATGAGCGCCGCCGACGGCTGGGGGCGCGGCGCCGCCCTCGCCGACGCCTGCCGCGACGCGGTCGTGCTGACCCGCGGCCCCAAGGCCACCGGCGCGGTGCGCGCGAGCGGCCTGGGCGAGACCTTCTCGCCGGACAGCGAGGCCGTGGACGAGCTGCTGGTCTGGCTGCTGGCCCGTGATCTGAGGGGCCGTCGGATCGCCGTCCAGGAGCACGGCATGCCGCTGGACTCCTTCGCCGCGGCCCTGCGCGAGCGCGGGGCCGAGGTCATCGAGGTGCCGGTGTACCGCTGGGCGCCGACCGAGGAGCCGGAGGCGGTACGCCGGCTGGTCGAGCAGTCCGTGCGGCGCGAGGTGCACGCGCTGGCCTTCACCAGCGCCCCGGCCGCGGTGGCACTGCTCGACCACGCCGAGGAGGCGGGGCTGCGCGGCGAGCTGCTGGCGGCGCTGCGAAGCGGCGAGATCATGGCCGCCTGCGTCGGCCCGGTCTGCGCCCGGCCGCTGCTCGACCTGGGCATCCCCGCGGTCTGCGCGGAGCGCGGCCGCCTCGGCTCGCTGGTCCGCGCCGTCACGGACGAGCTGCCGCAGCGGAACCGCCGTCAACTGCGCGGTCCGGGCGTGGACTTCATCCTCCAGGGCAGCGCGGTGCTGGTGGGCGAGGAGTCCTTCTGGCTCACCCCCAACGCGGCCGCGCTGCTGCGCGCGCTGGCCGAACGCCCGGGCTGGGTCGTCAGCCGCGCCGACCTGCTGCGCCGCGTCTGGGCCGGTACCAACGCCGACGAGCACGCGGTCGAGGCGGCCGTCGCCCGGCTCCGCACCGCGCTCGGCCCCTGGGGGCGGCTGGTGCGGACGGTGCCGAAGCGGGGCTACCGCCTGGAGCTGACTGCATGACGGCGCCGCCGACCGTGACACGGACCCCGGCGGGGACGCGGGCGGGAACTTCGGCCCGGGCTTCGGCGGGGACTCCGAACGGGGCTTCGGTAGGGACACCGGCTGGAACGCCCGCAGGGACACCGGCTGGAACGCCCGCAGGGACACCGGCTGGAACGCCTCCTGGGACTCCGACCCGGCGTCCGACCCTGGTGGCCGTCGCCCACGGCACGCGGGATCCGGAGGGGGTCCGGACGACGGAGCAACTCGTCGATCGGGTGCGGAAGTTGCGTCCGGAGGTGAGGGTCGAGCTGTGCTACCTCGACATCGTGACGCCCTCCCTGCCGGAGCTGCTGGCCACACTGTCCGGAGAGGCCGTCCTGGTGCCGCTGCTGCTGGGCGCGGGCTACCACGTCCACGTCGACATCCCGGAAGCGCTGGCCGCCGCGCCGCAGCTGCGCGCCACGGTCGCCCGCGCGCTGGGCCCGGACCCGGCGCTGGCGCGGCTGTTGCGCCGCAGACTGGTCGAGGCCGGTCTGCGGAGGGACGAGGACGGACGTACGGGTCTGGGAGAACCCGCGCAGCCGGTGGTGCTGGCCGCCGCGGGCTCGACGGACGCGCGGGCGAACGCGGACACGGTCCGGATGGCCGCGCTGCTCGCGGAGGAACTGGCCGCGCCCGTCGTTCCCGCGTACCTCTGCGCCGGCTCGCCCACCCCCGCCGAGGCCGTCGCCGCGCTGCGCGCCGCCGGCCACGAGGACGTGGCGATCGCGGGCTACCTCCTCTCCCCGGGCTACTTCGCCCGCAAGGCGACCCGCGCGGGCGGGACGGTGGTCAGCCGACCACTGGGCAGCGCGGACGAGTTGGCACGGCTGGTGCTGGCGCGCTACGACGAGGCGGGTGCCGGTGCGGGGGCGGGGGCGGGGGCAGGTTCGGGTGCGGGAAGGGGAGTGGGAGCGGGGCCCGTGTCGCCGCCGTTGCCGGCTGCCGAGGCATCGGAAGGGCAGGCAGCGGTCGCTGTCGGCGGTGGCGGGCGCTCGGCCAGGGGGATGTAGCCCGTAGGGCGTGGTGGAGGCGGAGAGCTGCCCCGGACCGGCGGGTTGGTCCGCCTCCCTGGACCGCCGCTACGGCAGGTGCGACTGCGCCGCCAACTCCCGTGCTGCTGCCGCCCAATGCTGAAAGTCGAAGCCGAACCCGGCCTTCAGCAGTCTGCCCGGGACGACGCGGCGGCTCTTGAGCAGCAATTCGGTGTCCGTGCGCAGCGCAAGTGCCCCCAACTCGGCCATCCAGCGGGTGGCCGGCAGACCGAGCGGGAGGCGGCGAGCCTCGCGCAGGGTCCGCATGAACTCCCGCTGGGGCAGCGGGTTCGGAGCCGCGAGGTTGACCGGGCCGTCGATGTCCTCCCGGTCGACGAGGAACTGCACCGCCCGGACGAAGTCCCGCTCGTGGATCCACGACACGTACTGCCGGCCCCCTGCAACCGGTCCGCCCAGCCCGAGCCTGGCCAGCCGCGACAGCACGTCGAACACGCCGCCCCGGTCCGGGCTCATCACCATCGCGGCGCGCAGCGCCACCTGGCGCGTGCCCGGCGTGGCCGGGGCGGCATCGGCCTGAGCCTGCTCCCAGTTGCGGGCGATCCGGACGCTGTACTCCCAGTAGCGGGGTACGGATGGCTCGTTGCCGCCGATGACGCCGGTCGCCTCGTCGTTGGGGCCGTCGAAGCGGTGGGCGTAGATCGTCGCCGTGCTCATCTGCAGCCACACCCGGGGCGGGTTCGCGGCGGCCGCGATGGCCTCCCCGACGACCCGGGCCGAGTCCACGCGGGAGTCCATCATCTGGCGCAGGTTCTCGGGCGTGTAGCGGCAACTGACGCTGCGCCCGGCGAGGTTGACCACGACGTCGCAGCCGTCCAGCTCCTCGACCCAGGGGCCGAGGGTGCGGCCGTCCCAGGGGACCTGGCGGGAACCGCGGGCGCGGGCACCGGTGTTGGCGTCCGGATTGCGGCTGAGGATCACCACCTCGTGCCCGGCGGCGCGCAGCGCCCGCTCCAGCATCGTGCCCACCTGTCCGGTTCCCCCGGGGATCACGTACTTCACGGGGGGAGCGTAGACCGATTAATTGAACGTGTTCAAGTTATGGCTGGAGGTCTACTGTCGGGGCGGGGAGGGGTCGGGTGCCGTGGCCGACGTCCCGGGGTGCGCGGTGGTCGGGAAGGTGCCCAGGTCGGAGAGGCGGTAGCCGGCCGGATAGCCCGGGTACCCGCGTACCCGGCGGCTCTGGCGTCCATGGAACGGCTTGCGCCGCGGTGGCAGCAACCGCACCAGTCGGCCGCGCGCCCGCATGCCGCCCAGGACGAGTCGGCGGAGGAGAGCGGACGGAGCCGGGTAGCGGAAGCTCTCCCGCAGCGGGTCGTCCATGAGGCAGATGGTCGCCCGCCGCATCAGCCCGCCGAACGGGCGGAACCAGGAGGCGACGAGCGCGAGGGTGGCGTCGGAGACGGCCCGGCCGCCGGCGTCGAAGGCGAAGTGCTCGCGCTCGTAGGAGTCGAGCAGCTCCTCGAACTCCTCGTAGGTGGACGGGATGTCCTTGATGTTCATCCGTTGCCCGAGCGCTCGGTAGTAGTTCACCGACGCCCGGATCTCGGCGGGGGAGTACGGCCGCCAGCCGAAGTCGTCGAGCCAGCGCTTGGGGATCACGACGAAGGTGGCGAGCACGTAGCGGAACTGGTCGTCAGGGATGTCGTAGTGACGGTGCATCTGGTTCACGCGGCGCTGCGCCTGGCGTCCCGCAGGGGAGTCCAGGCCGTGTTCGAGGGAGGCGTCGAGCAGCAGGACCGTGTCGTCGTACCGCTTCTGCGGACGCCGCGTCAGCTCGCCGGTGCGCGCGAGCAGCCCGCCGATGGCGGGGACCGCGTAGGTCCGGTAGAGCGCCATGCCGAGGGCCTGGGTGGTGTCCCAGGGGAACTCATAGGCACAGCTGATCCGGTAGATCTCCTCGAAGTCCCGCTCCGGGTCGAGCTCTTGGATCCGCCGAAGCCATGTGTCCCGTGCCGTGGTCCTTGGCATGTGTTGCCCCCGTTGGTGGGTGGTCGGTGGTCGGTGGTGGGTGGTCGGTGGTGGGTGGTCGGTGGTCGGCGATCAGGTGGTGGGTTGGCGGCCCTCGATGATTGTCGCGGTTGGGAAGGGGGTGTGGACGCTCTTTCGGTGATGGGGGTGGCGCGAGAGCCTCGCTCCGGATTTCTTTTTGAATGCAGGGGGAGGGCTGGTCGGGAGGGCTCAGGTTTTTCGGTGGTTTTTCGCGGGACGTTTGCAGCGGCATTCGCCGTTGGCGGGGCCGGGGTGCGTGCTGCTCGCTCCGCTCGCGGAAAAGACGCGACCACGGCAGCGGGCCCGGGGAGGGCGTCGTCGTCGGCCTGCGGGACGGGCGGGCGCCGGGCGTCGGGCGGGTGCGGAAACGTTTTACCGGGACGCCCGGAAAATACCCGGGAATAGTGCCGGAAATGCCTTGCGGGGCGGCCGGGAACGGGTCCATAATTGTTCCATGGACGCCTCGATGTACGGGGGCGAGGGTGAGATGACCGAGGCGTCCGGCGCTGTCCCGGAGGCCCCGTCCTCCGCCTGGACCGCCCCCTTCCAGCCCCAGCCCCCGGTTCCGACTCCTGCTCCCGTGGTGGATCCGCTGGCCTGCCTGCCCGGGGTCCGGGCGGT
>NZ_JBHSQJ010000124.1:0-6090 GCF_042658505.1 Streptacidiphilus monticola
CTCGCCGCCCCGCCTGGCGGAGCGCCGCCGCAGCAGCCCGGTCGCCAGCAGGAGCAGCACGGCCGCGCCCAGCATCGCGAATCCGGCCCAGACGCGCGGATCGAACACGAGGTGGGTGGCCCAGGAGCCGATGGCCTCGCCCACCTTGCGGAACATGGTCACCAGCCCGGTCAGGTAGAGCCCGGCCGGCACCAGCGCCAGCGCGAACCACCGCACGGCCGCCCGGCGCCTGCGCCGGACACCCGACAGCACGGCCAGGACCAGGAAAGCGACGGACACCAGCAGGCACACGGTCGCGGTCATCGTGCTCAGCCTCCCTCGGCCTGGTGCTCTCCCGGAGCTCCCTCCGGTGAAGATGCCCAGGAGCCTCCTCGACCATCCTCCCCCGAACGGCTCCGGCGAGGTGCCGAATCCGATACGCCTCCGGGACAACCGCCTGTTCCGCAGCTCCCCGCAGGTGGATGGGAGAATCGGGGCCATGACCCACAAGACCGTCGAGTTCTGGTGCGAACTCCAGTGCCCCGACTGCGCCACCGCCCTTGAGGACGTCCGGGCCCTCCGGGAGCAGTTCGGGGACGGCGTCGAGATCGTCCTGCGGCACTTCCCGCTGCCCAAGCACGCCCACGCCTTCGCCGCCGCGCAGGCCGCGGAGGAGGCCTTCGCGCAGGGGCGGGGCTGGGAGTACGTCGAGGCCGTGCTCGCCCGCACCGAGGAGCTGGGCCGGAAGGGCGAGAAGTTCCTCGTCCAGGTGGCGGACGAACTCGGGCTCGACGCCGAGGAGATGGACACCGCGCTGATCGACGGCCGGCACATCCTGACGGTCGACGCCGACCAGGCCGAGGGCAAGGCCATCGGCATCAAGGGCACGCCCACCTACGTCGTCGCCGGCACGCGCCTCGACGGCGGCGAGAGCCAGGCCGGCCTCCGCGACCGGATCGTCGAACTCCTCGCCTGACCGCCACGCCGCCGTGGGCAGCCCACCACCACGCGGGGGCTGCCCACGGTGCCGCTAGAGCGGCTTGGTCAGGGACCAGCGGAAGGTCCGGTAGCCCAGCGACTCGTACAGGGCGTTCGCCGCGACGTTGTCCGCGAACACGTTGAGGCCGAGTCGGCTGCGGCCCGCGGCCCGGGTTTCCCGTTCCGCGAGGTGCAGCAGGGCGCGCCCGTACCCGCGGCCGCGGAAGCGGGCGTCCACCAGCACGTCGAAGATCCACGGCGGCCGCGCCTGCGAGTCGGCCGTGTTGAGCCACAGCCAGCCCGCCACCTCGCCGTCGGCGGTGACGAGTTCGCGCAGCACCGTGTCCGGGGAGTGCGGCCCCTGCGGCAGCATCGACACGTGGTCCGCCTCCGATTTGGCGCGCGCCTGAGCCGGCGTCAGACCCGTTCCCCGGAGCACCTCCTCGTAGGTGGCGACCTCCCGTGCGTACCAGCGCCCGTACGCCTCTCCCTCCAGCGGACGCGCCGAAAGGCCGTCCGCCAGGCCCGGCTGAGGGCCCGTCAGCTCCTTGACCATGTTGCGCGAGCGCAGTCGGTAGCCCAGCGCGCCCGTCCACCGCAGCAGCCGTTCTGGCTCCTCCGGCTCCAGGGGGTTGAGCATGACGCGGTCCGCACCCCACTCGCGCAGCACCTCCTCCGCGGCCAGGACCGCGGTCGTGCCGCGACCCCGGCCCCGCCCCTCCGGCTCGACGAAGAGCTCGGTGATCTCCGCGACGCCGCGCTCCGCGGCCCGCAGTTCCAGGGCGATGCGGCCGACCGGGCGGCCGTTGACGCAGATCGCGTACGCGCGTGCCCGGGATCCGTCGGCGGCGCGCGCCTCCGCGGCCTCCGGCCGCAAGGTGGTCGTCATGGGCTCACGCTCCCGTGCTCAGGGCTGCCGGTGGTCAAGGTCTCCCGGTGGCTTCCGGTGCTCAGGGCTCCAGGTCCTCGGCGGCCCGACGCGCGAAGACCTCGGCGACCCCGGCCGTCACCGGCCCGGGGGCGCCCGCGATCTCGCGGTCGTCCACCCGGGAGACGCCCTGCACGTCCCGCAGCGTGCCGGTGAGGAAGACCTCATCGGCGGTCCGCAGCACCTCGTACGGCAGCTCGGCCTCCTCCGCACCGGTCCACTCCAGGACCAGTTCGCGGGTGATCCCGGCCAGGCAGCCGGAGGCGAGCGGCGGGGTCAGCACCTTGCCTCCGACGACCACGAAGACGTTGGAGCCGGTGCCCTCGCACAGCTCGCCCTTCGTGTTGGCGAAGATCGCCTCCGAGGCGCCCTGTGCGTGCGCCCGTGCCAGGGCGACCACGTTCTCCCCGTACGACGTGGTCTTCAGGCCCGTCAGCGCACCGCGCTCGTTGCGCGTCCACGGGACCGTCACCACGGCCGCGGCGCCCGCGCGCACGGGCGCCGGGCTGACCGCGACCACGAGCGTGGGCTCGGCGTCGCCGCGGTCGGAGCCCAGCGGCGCGATGCCGCCGGTGTAGGTGATGCGCAGCCGGCCGAGCGGCATCGGGTTGGCGGCCAGCGCCTCGGCGCAGGCCAGCTCCACCGTTTCGCGCTTGGGCGCGGGCAGGCCCAGCCCGGCCGCGGAGCGCTCCAGCCGGTCGAGGTGGCGGCGCAGCGCGAAGGCCCGGCCGTCGAGGGCCTTGACCGTCTCGAAGACGCCGTCGCCGACCGTCAGTCCGTGGTCCAGGACGTTGACCTCGGCCTGCTCCGCCTCGCGCAGTTCTCCGTTGACCCAGATCCGCACCGCGGGCCTCCTCCGCCTCAGTGTGCCGCTTGCGGCTCAGACGCTATCGCGAGCAGGCGCGCGGCCTTGAGCTCGGTCTCGTCCCACTCGCGTTCCGGGTCCGAGCCCCAGGTGATGCCCGCCCCGGTGCCGAAGCGGACCTCTCCCTCGGCCCGGTCCACCCAGAACGTCCGGATGCCGACGGCGAGTTCACCGACGCCCCGGTCGGCGTCCACCCAGCCGACCGCACCGCAGTACGGGCCGCGCGGCGCGGTCTCCAGCTCCTCGATGATCCGCAGCGCGCTGGACTTCGGCGCACCGGTGACCGACCCCGGCGGGAAGGCCGCGCCCAGCACCTCGGGCCAGCCGGCACCGTCCCGCAGCCGCCCCTCGACCGTGGAAACCAGGTGCACCAGCCCCGGGTGCTTCTCCACCACGCACAGCTCGGGGACGGTGACGCTGCCGGTCTCGCAGACCCGGCCGAGGTCGTTGCGGACCAGGTCCACGATCATGACGTTCTCGGCGTGGTCCTTCTCCAGCAGGTCGGCCTCGGTGCGCCCGGTCCCCTTGATCGGACCGGAACTGACGGTCCGTCCGTCCCGTCGCAGGAACAGTTCGGGCGAGGCGGTGGCCACCTCGACTCCGTGCCCGGGCAGCCGGACCACGCCGGCGTAGGGCGCCGGATTGCCCTGGGCCAGCCGCGTGGCGAGCGCGTCGACGTCGGCCCGCGCCGGGTCGGGCAGCGGCGCGCCGAGCACCCGGCACAGGTTCGCCTGGTAGACCTCGCCGCGCGCGATGTACGCGCGCACCGCGTCGACCCCGGCGACGTACTGCTCGCGGTCCAGCGAGCTGCGCCACTCCCCTGCCGCGGGCCCGAGCCAGCCGTCCGGGTCGGCGGCGCCGCCATCGGCGCGGACGTCCGCGAAGCGGGCGCAGGTGATCCGCCCCTCGAAGTCGGCGACCACCGCCCACCAGCCGGTCCCGTCGAGCACCGCGGGGTCCCCGCTGACCTCCAGCAGGCCGGTCGCGAGCCGCCCGGCGAAGCGGGCCATCGGCAGGTGGGGAGCAGGGGGCTGGGTCACGGTGCGCTCGTGTTCTGTGTGCGTTCCGGCGGGCGTCGCGCGGGGTCGCCGCGCGCCCGAAGTCTAGGTCCAGGCCGCAGGGAACGCCTGCTCGGGACGACCGCGCAGGTCACGCCGCGACGCACCCCGGTGATACGGAATTTGAGCTGGGGCGGGAATCCGCTAAAGTTCAACACGTCGCCGGGACGCGGACCGCAAGGAAACGAGCGGGAAGCGAAACGGAGATCACGCGGACGTGGCTCAGTTGGTAGAGCATCACCTTGCCAAGGTGAGGGTCGCGGGTTCGAATCCCGTCGTCCGCTCGGATCGGGGGCCGCCTGTCGGTCCCTCCGCCTCGGTGGAGTGGCCGAGAGGCGAGGCAACGGCCTGCAAAGCCGTGTACACGGGTTCAAATCCCGTCTCCACCTCCATGCGCGATTAGCTCAGCGGGAGAGCGCTTCCCTGACACGGAAGAGGTCACTGGTTCAATCCCAGTATCGCGCACTGGTCCCTCGCGGGCCTCTGCATCACCCAGCATCACCACCCGCGCGATTAGCTCAGCGGGAGAGCGCTTCCCTGACACGGAAGAGGTCACTGGTTCAATCCCAGTATCGCGCACCGAACCGAAGGGCCCGCCGGAGACGGCGGGCCCTTCGGCGTTCACGGCGTCCACGGGACCGCTGGAAGAAATGCGGCGCCGCCCCCGGGCTGCCCTCACCGACAGTCCGGAAGCGGCGCCGCCGCTCGTGGTGCGACCGGCCTCAGTGGCCGATCAGCCGCAGCATGGTGTCGGCCTGGCTCGCGAACTGGCCCCAGCCGCCGAAGGCGACCGCCAGCAGTGCCGCCACCGGCAGCGCGATGGCCAGCGCCACCAGCGGGTTCCGGGTGCCCTCGCGGCTCCGGCTGCTCCGCCGCACCGGCCCCTCCGTCCGCACGGCCATCTCCGACTCCCCGTCAGTTCCCAGCACTGCTGCTGTGATTGGTCTGCTGCTGCTCTACTGCTCCGCTGTTCCTGCTGGTCGCGGCGGGCGGGAACCTCGGGGGACGAGCGTCCCGCCCACCGCGCACGACTACCGTACGAGGGGCGGCCCTCCGGGTCGTCATGCCCGCGTACCGTCTGCCGTGCCTACCCGGGGAGGACTCTCCTCCGCAGGGACTACTACCCCAGGTGGAGACCGGGCGCGGGGCGGCTCAGGGTCGTCCCTGAGAGGCGAGTGCGTTGCGTGTCAGCGCCGGGTGCGAGGGAGTCCGTAAGCTGTGGCCTGGCAGAGACGGACGACGCCCCCACGAAGGGGACCTGACGGCGGGACAGAAACGTGGCGATGATGCGGCTCCGGCGCGAGGACCCGCGTCTCGTCGGCCCGTACCGTCTGCACCGCCGGCTCGGCACGGGCGGGATGGGCGTCGTCTACCTGGGGTCGGACCGCCGCGGCCAGAAGGTCGCGCTCAAGCTGATCCGGCCCGAGCTGGCCGAGGACCAGGAGTTCCGCACCCGCTTCGCGCGCGAGGTCGCGGCGGCCTCACGGATCCGCGGCGGCTGCATCGCACGGCTGGTCGCCTCGGACATCGAGGCCGAACGCCCTTGGCTGGCAACGGCGTACGTGCCGGGCCCGTCGCTGTACAGCAAGGTCGGGGACGAGGGTCCGCTGCCGTGGACCGAGGTCGCGGCGGTCGGCGCGGCGCTGGCCGAGGGGCTGACCCACGTGCACGAGGCCGGGGTGGTGCACCGCGACCTGAAGCCGTCGAACATCCTGCTGTCGCCCAAGGGTCCGCGCATCATCGACTTCGGCATCGCCTGGTCCAGCGGCGCCAGCACGCTCACCCACGTCGGCACGGCGGTCGGCTCCCCCGGCTTCCTCGCGCCCGAGCAGGTGCGCGGAGTGGCCGTGACCGGGGCGACGGACGTCTTCGCCCTGGGTTCGACGCTCACCTACGCGGCGACCGGTGACACGCCCTTCGGGTCCGGCAGTTCGGAGGTCATGCTCTACCGGGTGGTGCACGAGGAACCGGACCTGGAGGCGGTCCCGCCCGCACTGGCGCCGCTCATCCGGATGTGCCTGTCCAAGGAGCCCGCGGAGCGGCCCAGTCCGGCCCGCCTCTTCGAGCGGCTGCGGGAGCTGGTCGCCCAGGGCGCGGCGATCGACCGGGCCGCGTCGCCGCGTCCGCTGCCCTCCGCAGCCGCTCGGCGCGCCCCGCTGCCCCCGACGCGGCGGGAGGCGCACACCCCCGAGCGGGCGCCGGAGCGAGCGCACGACCGGGCGTCGGAGCGGACGCAGGTGGCCCATCCGGCTGGTGACGTGCCGTCAGGCGGTGGCCATCGG
>NZ_JBHSQJ010000125.1:0-187 GCF_042658505.1 Streptacidiphilus monticola
AGCGCGACGGGGCCATCGTCCTGCAGGGAAAGCCGGAGGAGGTCCGGGAGCTTATCGACGCCTCGCCCTACGCCAAAAAGTACACCTCCGGCGTCCTGTCTTTTGCTGAACAGGATTTACCGCCCGGCCAGCGTGAAAAGCTGATGGCGAGCTTCGAGCGGGTTCTGATGCCCGGACTCGATAAAGA
>NZ_JBHSQJ010000125.1:276-1364 GCF_042658505.1 Streptacidiphilus monticola
GGAGAACCGGCGCGCGCTGGTGACGCCATCTTCGTTACCCAAAACGAAGCAGGAAGCCGCAGAGGCTATTACGCGGGGCTTACTGGCCCTCGCCTCGTCAGGGGAGCTTAAAACGCGTCAGGACGTCACTGAGGCGCTGGAAAGCGCAGGTTTTGAGGTCGTGCGCACCACAAAGAGCAGCATCAGCATTGCCGACCCGGACGGAGGGCGAAACATCCGACTTAAGGGAGCCATCTATGAACAGTCTTTTAACGCTGGCGAAGGACTTAGAGCAGAAATCGAAAGCGCAGCAGCAGAGTACCGGCGAAATGCTGAAAGCCGCATTCAGCGAGCACGAGAAGTCTGTCAGAGCGGAACTGAGCGAAAGCGGGAAGAGAATCAGCGCCGCCATCCGCGCCCACGAGCAGGGTATGAGCGCGGCCATGCAGTCGAACCGCCTGAGCGTGATGCGTATGGTCGGGCGGACATGGCTGACCATCACGATGGTGTCAGGACTGCTGTTCGCCAGCCTGAGCGGGGTGTTGTGGTATCAGGGGAGCTTGATAGCGTCAAATCTGGCCGAAATCGACCGGCAGAACGCAGCGCTGTCGAAGCTGAACGCGAAGACCTGGGGCGTGACGTACCTGGAAGACAGCAACGGACGTTNGCCGTAGACAGGACGCAGAGCTGGACGGTCGGGAACGGGCGGTCGAAGCAGAACGCGCTGAGACTGGTGAAGGAGTAAGTGCCGATGACCGAGCTGGAAAAACAGTTGCTGAGCGCATTAGAGCAGCTACAGCAGGACTACTCGAAAAGGCTGGACGAGTGGGAGAGCGCCTTCGGGGAATGGCGGAAAATGTCAGGGCTTATGCAACGGGAGAACGCGGCGCTGAGCGAGCGCGTGACGCGCTTGAGTCAGCAGGTGGAACGCTTGAGCGGGCAACTGCAGCGTTTGAGCCGGTAGTGCAGCGTCATGAGATGGCCGTGGCCGCAGAACGGGCGCACGAGCAACGGCAGCACGAAAAGGAACTGACGGAAGCGCGTTCCCGGCAGCGAAGCTATGACGGTCCGTCGCTGGGCTGAAATGCAGGAAAACAGGGTTCTCATCG
>NZ_JBHSQJ010000126.1:0-30529 GCF_042658505.1 Streptacidiphilus monticola
CCCACACCACCGGACTCCACGAAACCCGGGGCAGCTCACCGCTGTCCCGGGAAGAACCGCACATCAGCAGGTCGGGTGACCAGCGAGGTTAAACGTCAAGGTTAGACATGCCATCCCGGAGACATGCCAGCCGTCAGGTATCGAACTCGAACACCCGAGCGGCCTCTGGCTACCCGGCATGCCAAAGCGTGAGGCCGTCAGCTTCGACATGGACGGGCACCCTCGCCGACGTGCGCGGCATCCGGCACCTGATCGACGGCCCGGCTGCTTCGAAGCCTTCCACCGCGCCAGCGCCGACGCACCCCCGCCCGCCTGAGTCGTCCAGGCCTCCCGCGAGCGGCACCTGGCCGGCAGCGCCGTCCCCATCGTCACCGGCCGCGCGGAGAAGCGGCGCAATCTCACCGGGATGTAGCTGGCGCTTTGAGCGCCTGGGCGCGGTACCACCTCGGGCTGCTGGCATCAAGGGCCGTCCGTCAGCCCTCGGTCCGGATACTCGATCGTTCCAGGGCACAGATCCTGGGGCTGGGGCGGTTGGACCGGGAACTGCTCTGGGCCGACCCGGCCTTGAGCCGGGATACCTCGTAGCCCCGCCCATGATGCTCGGGCGGGGCTACGGTGGCATCAGCTGGAGCCGCTGTCGAGGGCGTACTCGCAGTGGAGAGTTTGCACGTAGTGCTGGCTGCCTTGGGTGTACTTCACTAGGCAGCCGGTGACGTGCGACTTCACCAGTCCAGTGATTTCGACCTTCGCCATGATGAATCGGTCACTGGTCTTGCCGGGAGCGATGACGAACTTTTGGCCCTGATAGTCCGGGAATTTCGTCAGGTCGGGCGCCCCGCTGTCCATCGGCTTGTAGCGGTAGACCAATGCATAACCGGGCTTGGCTGAGATTGAGTAGATCGAGTATCCAATTACCTTCATGCCAGTAGGTGTCCCAGTGAGGCGGAATCCGGTGATTTCCAGGGGTTTGCTGCTGGTGTTGGACAGCAGTGGGAAGGCCAGACCGTCGATGTTTCCGGGGCGGTTGTCCAGGAGGCCTACGGTGCCCTGGGTTATCGGACCGGATGCCTTGAGCAGGGTTCCCGCCTCGGGGGAGGAGGCCTGACCGCCGCATGCAGGCGTTGCAGCGATCGCTGCGATGACGGCCATGGCGCCGGTTGCCTGAGCGAGCCGTCTACCAGGAGAGGATGACGCCGGGGTTCGACGAGAGAGGTCCATTCTGCCCCCAGATATCGTGCTCGTACTGGCCGTTTCCGGCCGTGATCTTCTCGTAGTGGTTGGAGTCGTAGGTAGTGGTCATGGTCAGCGAGACGCCCCAAGCGCTGACGCCGCGGCCGATTGCCGCCGAGTGACCGTAGTCGAGCTGGAAGTACGCCCGCTTGGGGATGTAGCCGCGGTTGCCCGTTGGAGAGTTGGCGTACGCCTGCTGGCCGTCCTTGTAGCGCACGTCACTGCCGTACAGTCCCACGGCTCCCCCGGAGGGCACCTCGTAACGCATGGGCTGGATCCGGTAGCTGTGGCTCTCCAGGATGCCCGCACAGTAGTACTTGTCCTCGATGTAGGCGTAGCGGATCGGGACGCGCCACTGCTTGGCCCACATGGGGCCCTGGCTGGAGAAGCCCGTGGAGTAGCCGATGGCGCCGGTCTCGGCGACGCTTCCGGAGAACTTCCACGTCGTGCCGTCGGTGCTGTAGGCGACGGTGATCGTGCTGGACAGCTTGGCGCTGTAGTTGAAGGCCGCAGTGGTGTCGTAGTACGCGTGGGCCTCACCGACGGTCGAGTAGAAGATGCCGGTTTTCAGCGTTAGGTGCTGGGTGTTGCAGGGCAGGCTGCGGTCAGGCGTGACGGCCGAGTAGTCGACGCCGTTCACGACGGCCGGGTTGTAGCCGCTGGTGGAGCTGCCGTTGTTGCTCTGGTAGGTCGGCGGCGCGCTGTCGGTGACGGTGGCGTCGCCGGAGGCCTCGCTGGTGGCGGCGCTGCTGTTGGCCACGGTTGCGTCGGAGGGCGGAGCCACGTCGGGGGCGTTGACCGCGCTTGCCGCCAGTGACGCGGTGTCAGCAGTCGGGTGGGTCCGGGCGTGCATCGAGGAGAGTGTGGTGGCGCTGCCATAGGCGACGCCGGCGCTGACGAAATTGCTGGCGTTGAGGACGGTTCCGTCCGGTGCCTGGCCAGCGACCTTGGCTTCCAGATTGAGGACGCCGTCGTGGGTGTCCGCCAGGGCCTGCAGGTTGGTCGGCAGTGGGTCGGGCACGGTGAACGTCCAGGTGCCGTCAGCTGCGGTGGTGGTGGTTCCGACCACCGTGGCGTTCGCGCTTGCGCCCTCTGCGGGAACGTCGTCGGTCGTGTAGATGCTGACCGGGTAGTTGGCCAGCGGTGCTCCGTTACCGAGAGTGAACTTGCCGGTGACGGTTGCCGGCCCCGTCTGCGGAGTGATGGTGTCGGCCGTTGGGGAGGAGGAGGCTATCGGGCCGCTGCTTCCGACCGGGATCGCCGTGGTGCTGGGCTTCAGGTCCGTGGTGCTGGCGGATGCGGTGGGCGTCGCGGTTGCGGAGGAAGAGGGAGATGTGGAACTACTGGCGGTGGGCGAGGCCGAGCTGGACGGGCAGGTGTCCTGAAGGCAGCCAGGCGGCGTGATGCTGGCGTACGCCCCCGTGGCGCTCACGTTGCTCACGACCAGTGCGGCGCTCACGGAAAGCGTGCCAGCCGCAATCAGCAAACGATTTCTCGTGCTGCGGTTCATGTGCTTAAAACCCCCCAATGAAGAGTATGTTCTTATGTTGCCGCCGCGCCTCCCAACGACATGAAAAAGAAACGCGGCGGCAACATCCGGAACGAATGGCGTATGCCTTTCGTGGCCGGGTGAGAAGACCATAAGGGGTGGGACTGAAGGGCGCCAGATATCTGGGAAGCAGCGTCTTGCCTTTTCTCAAATCGGCCTCAAGCGCCGGTCGGATCTGTGCGAGTCAAACGTCCGATTCGACCTTGATCGTCCTCTGTCGAAGGGCTCAATTTGGACATTAGGAAGCCGCTGTGACCTGCATCACATCGTTGGGTTTTCGGATCTTCGAGGCCCGCCTGTCCGCTGGGACGGTTCACCTGCCTCGCCATGTGTCTCCCGGGCTCCCGTCTTGCCCGCGCGGTGGCCGGAGTGGGGACGAGGTCGCCGAACGCGAACAACGCGTCGTGGTGAAGGCATAGCAACTCCTAGCAACAGATGGCTGGTTGGAGAGGGCGGGCCGCGAGGGGCGGCCCGCGTGCGGCCCGGTGGGTGGGGCCCGGGCCCGGTCGGGTGAGGGCGTCATGCCGTGGCCTGACGCTGGGTGGGCGCGGCCAGGTCCAACCCGAGGCCGGTGACGTCGAAGGTGACGGCGGTGCGGGGGATGCCCCCACCGGGTCGCTGGTATAGGTGGAGGCGGCTGCGGCCGGCCAGGATCAACGGCGTGCCCGCGGGCATCTGCGCGGTCGCGGCGGCGGTGGCCGCAGGCCGGTCAGGGTGCACACCACCAGCTCGCTCGCCCCGCCTGGGGTGGTGGGCGTGGTGGCGATCTGCAGCCGCGCGACGGGGGTCCCGCCGTCCATGGTGCGCACCTGCGGCGGCTGGGTGAGCGTGCGGATCTCGTCCTGGCCGCCGGGGAGTTCGGCGCGGGCCGCGGGGACGTCGGCGCAGGGGTGGTGGACCGCGATCGCTCCGGCACCCGGCCGGGTGCCGGATGTGGCCCGCTCGCGCAGAGCGCTGCGCAGATCGCGGGTCGCCGCCTTGTGCTGCTGCTCGACCCAGTCGGCGAGCTGCTCGGCCAGGTCCGCGTCCTCCCGCACCCCGAGGTAACCCGTACGGCTGGCCTCGGTGTGCAGGTGATCGCTCGCGTCGCGCAGCTCCAGGCCGGTGTAGGCGGCGACGGCACGCACACCGTGGTAGTGGGTGAGGCGGGAGTAGGGGCGACGCGCCTTCGCCCTGAGTGGTGGACACGCTGACACTGGGTCTGCTTGATCCGGAGGAAGCGAGACGCCGCCGATGGCGATGAAGGACTCCTCGGACGAGTTCGGGGCTGATGCGGTGGCCCTGTACGAGTCCACGCCCGGGGCGACCTACAAGGACATCGCCGCTGACCTGGGCATCAACCGGGCGACGCTGCGCGAGTGGGTTCTGCGGGACCGGCAACGCCGAGGAATCGCGCCTGCCGTTCCCTCTGGCGGGCCGACAACGTCCCAGGCCAGTGAGCCGGCCCCGTCGGCTGACCCGGACGAGCGGATCCGGACGGCACCCCCGGGACGGGTGCGTGGTGGCCGCACGCGCCCTGGGAATGTGCTACGCGATCCCATCGTCATCCTCCGGGATGGCTCTCGGCGCCGCCGTGGACCCAGCCGTCCGCGTCGAGGGGAGTTGCAGCAGGCGGGCCGGAACGCCGGGCGATACGGCCAGGGCGGGGACCGGTCCAGGGGCCTGGGATCCCTGGCTGCCTCGCCTGCGAGGCGGAACGGCTGAAAAGGGCGGGCTGCGTTCAGCAGTGGGGTGCGCGCATCAGGCGGGCCAGCAGCCAGAACGCGAGACCCGTTCCGGCACCGTAGGCCAGATGCGCTCCCAGATCCCAGGCCACCACCGTGGCGTCGTACTCCCAGATCGGCTTGTAGAGCCCGGCGATCGGCAAAGCGATGTAGCTGCCGGCGAACACCGCGGCACCGAACGGCACTCCGTACAGGGGAGCGGGCCAGGGCAGTGAGCCGGCCAGGACGCCGTACACCGCACCCGCACCCGACCCGTAAGCCCAGTGCGCGGCCGTGCTCGTCAGCCAGGCCGAACGGTCGGGGAGCTCGCGCTGGGTGAAGCCCTCGATCAGGCGCTTGGCCACCTGCCCCGGATCAGGAGCCTGCTCCCAGTTCTCGACCGGCGCGAACTCCCAGGCGAGCGGGCTGTTCTTTCCACCGGAGCGCCGGTACTTCACGTAGTGGACGGCATCCAGGCCCACCGTTCCCACCGCCCCGGCCAGCAGCCCGGCTGCTACCGCCGTCAGCGCGGTGACCTGATGTCCTCGAGCACGCATGACGCCACTCTCTTCCAGATTCAGGCGGAAGGGTCTGGGACGGCGCTCGTCCGCGAGGCGTGAACGGCCGCCTGCAGCCCGCAGACACCTCGAGTATCCATGGCCAGGGCAAGCCCCGCACGGGGAACCGGTCCGCGGCGCAAGGACGTAAGAACCGCGCCGGCAGCCGTCAGCCCGCGCAGGTTCGCCCATGTCAAGAAAGCTCTCCGCATGCCCGCGCATCGCCGCTCAACAGTGGGCCGCCGCGGACGGCTCGGTTTCTTCAGGGAGGGCGAACCCCCCTTCGGCCAGGCGTGGGCCGCGTGGGAGCAGCGGTGGCAGGCACTGCTGTGCGACCCCGAGCGCACGGTCGGGGCGATACGCCTGTGCCATCTGGGCTGCGGCTACCGGCAGTGGCTCGTCGTCAGCGCCCCCCAGCGCGGCTTCGTCCGGTCCGACGACCGGGCGGACGACCGGGATCTGCAACCCCTTTCGCCGCCGCGACGGCCAGCAGGTCAGCTGCTCCCGCTGGTCCCTGGGCTGGCTGCACCAGGCGGCCGCACGGCTGGGCAGGCCCTGAGCGGCCCGGCCGGTCTGCTGCCCCGGGCGCCGGGCAACAATGCGCTGGGCGGGTGGGCTGCCGGTGCGGCACGATCTGCGTTCATGACCGCGACCACGTCCACCGGCGGGGTGCTGCTGCTGGCGCCGAGGATCAACGAGACCGGGTTGCAGTTGCTGACGGCCGCGCGCCGGCGGGGACTTCGCGCCCAAACCTGCACTCGGTGGCAGGTCCCGGCTGAATTGCGTGATTTGTCTCCGGCGTATGTGTACGGTGGGCCGCTGTTCGCTGACGCTGTCGGCGCCGAGCTGGACCTGGCGGTCCTCGAGCCCCCGGCGGACTGGCTCGCCCGGCTGCCGCCCCAGCTGCTGCGGCGCCGAGTGAAGTGCATGCCCTTGGCCCAGGCGCGCTGCCTGACCCACCCAGCGTTCCTCAAACCCCCGGTGGACAAGCTGTTTGCGGCCCAGGTCTACCGAGACGGTGCGCACTTGCCGGGACCTGACGTGCTGGACGACGACACCATGGTCCAGGTCAGTGAGATCGTGCGGTTCTCCCGCGAGTACCGGCTGTTCGTGCTCGACGGCGAAGTCCGCGCCGCCAGCCGCTACGCCGTGGACGGCGACCTGGATGTGGCAGCCCGGGACGAGCTGTGGCCGCAGCTGACTGAGTTCGCTCGCGAGGTCCTGGCCGCGGCCGACACCCTGCCCAGCGCGGCGGTTGTGGATGTCGGCCCGCTCGCCGACGGCACCGGCTGGGCGGTGGTGGAGGCCAATCCGGCCTGGGCCAGCGGCGGTTACGCATGCGACCCGGACGGGGTCCTCGACGTGGTGCTGCGCGCCGCGGGCCCGCGGGTCCGGCTTGCCGCCAGGGACCGGCCGTTCCTGCGGCCGCTGCGGCAGGTAATCCGCTGACCATCAGCGATCGGGTCAGGAGGACTGCGTGGACGCTGGTGCGGATGGGCAGGCGTGGGCGGGTCGGCTACCAGCCCCCTGACGCCGGAGCGCCAGCGGACTGTGCGAGCATGCAGTACGCCCCCCGGAGCCGGGGGGCGTACTGAACGGTTCATGGGGGACAACTCGGCTCCGCGGGAACCACGAGCGCTCCCTGCCATGACTGCCCGCTGATCGACGGGAACCCGGGCGTTCCTATACTGCGCGGAGCCGCCTGAAGGAGCACCATGAGAACCCTCGCCGCGACGGCCGTCGCAGTCGTAGCCCTGACTGCGGGTTGCGCCCCCTCGTACACGCCAGCCAAGGTTGCACCACCGTCCGCAACTGAGCCAGCGCCGGTCACCCCCGAAGCTCTCGCGTGGTGGCACTCCTACGGCAGCAAGACGAGCGCGAAGCTCATCACAGATGCCCGAGCCGTCATCGCTGCCGCAGACCCCAATGCGACTTCGAGTCAAATGGCTATCGGCAAGGGCAAGTTGATTGCGGCCTGTCAGGCGCTGTATGTAGACCTCCAGCCAGCCCTGGTCCACACACCGCCACCCGACGCATACGCTGCAATGAAGTGGACCGACGCGCTTGACCAACTCCCCACCAGAGGGGACTGTCGATGGGCGATCAGCCCCGGAACAGTTGGCGCGGTTCAGAGCACGAGCATGAATGCGATCAAGTTCTTCGCACTCGTGACACGGCGGCTGACTTCGGGCGCCACTTCCTAGCCGGTTTGTGCCAGGGGGTCGCCTGCGATCTGGACCTCGACGCCGTCCGCGGTGATGCGGGCCTCGGACAGCTGGGGCAGCCTCTGCCGTCGGGCAGGTTGGCGGACATGGTGCGCAGGGCCTCACCGCCTCGACCGTAGGGACGGGCGGGTTCCCTCGCGCTGACGCACGCGAGCGGGCGGGTCCGGCGGCTCGATCAGGATGCGGCGGCCTGGACGTCGGCCTTGGCGTAGGCCTGGGCGAGGAGCATCTCGGTCGCGGGCTCCATCTCGACGTCCAGCCTGCGCAGCGCTGCGGAGAGTTGGGCGGTGATCCGGGGGAGTGCGTGTCGGTTGCCGGCGCGCATCTCCAGTGCCACCCAGTCGCGGACGAGGAGTTCGGCGGCCGGTTCGATGGCCAGGCCTGCGGTGACGGCTTTGCGGGCGCGGTCGTAGTACCCGGCTACGGCGCGGTGGTGAGCGACGGAGTGGGCGACGTCGATGATGCGGGAGACCATCTCCTGCTGCACCGGTACCGCCCAGGACGCGGTCGAGCCTTCGAACGGCCGCCCGCGCACCAGGGCGAGGGCTGCCTCCAGGTCGGTCACCCCGGCCGGCCCGGCGGCAAGCCCGCGCTTGGCCAGGTGCTCGAAGCTGAACCAGTCGCACCCCACGTCGACCAGGACTGGCATGTGGCCGGGGAGCTTGGCCCGTCCGACCCGTGACGTGCCGTCAGCGGAATCGCCGAGTGCCTTGCGCAGCTCGGACAGCCGGGACGTGACGGTGTGAGAGGTCCACGGGGTCTGGGGGTTCATGGCCTCGGCGGCGCTTTCGCGGGACCGGTTGGGGTAGAGCAGCATGAAGGCGGCAAGTTCTGCCATGCGGCGGCTGCGGGCTCCGACCCCGACGCCGGGGCCGTTCAGCTCGACCGGTCCGAGCAGCCGGACCTGCGGAGCGTCCAGCGAAGCGGGAGGTTCATCCTCCTTCCCGCTACCTGCCGCGGCCGTGGCAAGTGGCGCCGACTGCGGGCGCACAGTACCGGTGGACTGGGATTCCTCGGCGCCCCCGGGGGGTTCGTCGGCGACGTCGCCGTGGCTCGTGATGCCGTCGGCCTCGGTGCCCTGGCCGGTGGCGGGCGCCGTAGGGGAAGGGATGGTGGCTGCGGTGAAGGCGGTGAACACTGACAGCTGCGGCGGCGAAGTGTCGCTGCTGGAGGCGTCCGCTTCCGTCTCGTCGTCCTGTGGATCGGTCAGCGGCACGGTGCCCTGGGGGACTTGGCCCCATTCTTCCTGTGCGGGTGCACTGTCCTGTTCGGTGATCTGCAGGTCTTCGCGCAGCAGCTCGTACTCGGTCTGGGTGACCCGTTGCAGCATGACCTCCGTCCCCGGGACGGGGGCGGGTTGAGGAGTGGTCAGGTCACAGTCGAGGCGATGCGCGCCTGGGAACAGGTGCGCGTGTTCCCCTGCGGGCAGGACGGCCGCGACCGGCGCGCTGGGGGCGCGGGACAGGAGGTCGGCGAGCTGCCAGGCGGTCTCGGCATCCAGGCCCTCGGCGGACACGACCAGGCAGGGGAGCTCCTCGGCAGGGTCCTGCTGCGCGGCGAGGAGCTGGTCGGCGAGGTCACCCACGGCTTTGGCGGTGGTGTCCGTGTGGTGGAGGCGGCCGGTGGGCATGGCCGGGATCAGGCTGCGGTCGCCGACACCGACGGCGTCGATCTGCAGAAGCCGCCCCCACGGGCAGGTCGCCGCGTCCAGGGCGATGGCGCGGGCGACGTCGCTGATCTGCTCCGGGCTGCCGTCCAGCAGCAGCGGCCGGTGGGCGGCCAGGTTTGCCAGCAGCACCCCGCCGGCCGGGAGCGGGCCGAGAAAGATCAGCAGTGGATATGGGGCCTCCAAGAGGGTTGCCTCGTCCGGGTCCAGCAGGTCCTGCTCGCCGTCCAGGCGCCACCACCCGGACTGCGCGGCCGCCGTGAACGGCGGCACGGGTTCACCCTCGGCCTGGACCTCGACGCCGTCGTGCGTGATCCGCGCGCCGGACAACTGCGGCAGCGCCGTGCCGTCGGGCAGATGGGAGGCCATGGTCCGAAGCGCGAGGTCCAGCAACTCCGCGCTGGGCTCGGCCTGGTGGTGCAGGGCGTGCTCGAGCGGGCTGACCTGGGCGGGCATGGCGATGGTCTCGCCGGGCTTGCGGCGGCGCTACTGCAGGGTGCGCTTGGCCGCATAGCCGCCCAGCAAGCCAGCGGCGAGGAACGCACTGATCCCGGCGCCCACCCGAAACTCACTGCCCGCCTCATCCTGCTGCGCAGAGGCTGAGGTGTTCGCGGTGGCAGTGGCCGTCGGGGCCGCAGTGATGTTCGGGGTGCTGTGAGGGCTGGCCGCGGCGGAGGCCGCAGGATAAGGGGACCCCGTGGCCGGCGCGGTGGCGGCCGCGGTAGGGCTGTGGCTCGCGCCGGCGGCCAGGTCGGCCGCAGCTGCAGCGGCCCGCCCGGGCCGTCGCTCTGGTCCGCTCGGACTGCCCCTGCCCGCGCCTCTATCGGGTGGATCTCTCGCTGCCGCTACGCCGACCAGCGCAACCCGCGTTACACCACCCCCTGGATCTGGCGACCCGTCACTTGTCCAAGAACGAAGGCGGGTTCGGGAGGCAGCGGGTGCCGGTCACCGAGGTCGAAGGGCACCGGATCACGCTCACGCACCTGGACCGCGTCCTCTACCCGGCGACCGGGACGTCCAAGGCCGAGGTGGTCGAGTACTACGTGCAGGTCGCCGCGGTGATGCTGCCGCACCTGTTGGACCGCCCGTTGTCCTTGGTGCGGTTCCCCGACGGGGTGGCTGGGCAGCGGTGGGTGGCGAAGGCCCCGCCGCAGGGAACTCCGGCGTGGGTGCGCACCGTGCCGGTGGGTGGGAGGAGGCGGCGGCAGATCGTCGCGGATGGTCTGGCGACGGTCGTGTGGCTGTCGAATTTGACCGCGGAGTTCCATACGGTGCAGTGGCATGCGGCGCTGCCTGGTCATGCGGACCGGCTGGTGGTGGACATCGACCCCGGGCCGGGCATGGACCTGCTGGCGTCCCGCGACGGCGCCCTCCTGGTGCGTGAGCGGCTGGCCGCCGACGGCCTGGACGCCTATGTGAAAGCCTCGGGCGGGAAGGGCTTGCACCTGCTGGTGGCATTGGAGCCGACGCCTACGGACCAGGTGAGCGCCTACGCCAAGGCTGTCGCGACCGAGCTGCAGCATGCCTACCCGGACCTGTTCACGGCGGTGATGGCCAAGGCGAAGCGGCCGGGCAAGCTGTTCCTCGACTGGTCGCAGAACAACGCCGCCAAGACCACCGCCGCCCCCTACACGATCCGCGCGCAGGAGCGGCCCACCGTCTCCGCGCCCTTCACCTGGCAGGAGCTCGAAGCCGCCCGGGACGAGGGGGAGTTGACGCTGCTGATCGACCAGATGCCGGACCGCCTCGTCCGGTTCGGGGACCTACTCGCACCGCTACTCGACCCCGACCAGGCCCACGTCCTTCCCGCACCGGCCCCGCCCGCAGGCCGGCGGCCCGCCTTGAAGCCACCGGAGGCCGAGGCGGAACGGTGGGCGCTGGAGCCGCCGGTGGAGGTGGTACGGCCGAAGAAGGTGCCCACGCTGCCCAGTGAACGCGGCCTACGCGGAGGAGTCAGGTTCGAAGTAAAACTGGATGGTTTTCGCATTTGCGGATTTTCCTACGCGAATGAACGCCCCCCGGTGCTGCAGACCCGCTCGGGCCGCAACGTCGCCGCGGACTTCCCGCTGGTTGCCCGTGCGGTTGCCGAGCTGCCGGCGGGCACCGTCGTCGATGGGGAACTTTGCGCATGGCGGGAGGGGAGGCTCGAGTTCGAGCAGCTGCTGCGCACCCGCCGCGCCCGCGAACAGGGCCAGATCGCACTCGCGTACGTCGTCTTCGATTTGCTCGCTCTGCCCGGCCGGGACATTCGATCCCGGCCGCTTCATCAGCGCCTGGACCACCTGGACCGGCTGCTACGAACTGCCCGCCCTCCGCTGCAGCCGATCCTCGCTACGACCGACCGCGCCACCGCCCTGGAATGGATGGAACACCTGACCGCCCAGGGGATCGAAGGGGTGGTCGCCAAGGGCCTGGATACCCCGTACGACCGGCACGCCGGCTGGGTGAAAGTCCGGCACGCCGACACCACCGACGCCCACATCCTCGCCCTGGCTGGCAACCCAAAGCGTCCCACCGCCGTACTGCTGCGCCTGGACGACGGCACCACCTTGCTGTCCTCGCCCGCGCTTGACCCCGCCCAGGCCGGTGCCCTGGCCCGGAACGTCAGCGGACTGCTCGGCGAACAGGTCCACCACGCCGAACACGGGACGCTGACCGCTCTGACTGAGCCGCTGTTGGCCGAGGTCCGTCTGGGCACCGGCCGCCACCGCATGGCCGGCTTCATCCGTATCAGGGCGAGTGGGTAGTCGTAGCGCCTTGGGTGCCACCGCCGACGCGTTGCGGTAGGAGCTGGCCTGCTCGCGCGGGCCGAGTGGGCCCAATAGCGAAGGCTCTGCCCCGGCTGGAGCAGGCCCGCGATGCGCTGCGTGAGGCGCAGGGGGAGGCTGAATCCGCAGGCAGAGAGCTGTCTGAATGCCGACGGCGGTGGGAAGAGGCGGGTCAGGAGGTCGCCTTGGCCGGGCATGCGGTGGACGACGTACGGGCCCGGCTGGAGGGGATGTCCTGATCACCTGGGCGCGAGAGGGTGGTGGTCGGCGATGGCCAGGCCGGTGTGGAGCGGGGTGCTGACGTTCGGGCTGGTGGCGCTGTATACGGCGACGGAGGATCACACGGTGCACTTCCACCAGCTGCAGCGCGACACCAGCGACCGGGTCCGCAACAAGCGCGTGAACGAACGCACCGGCCAGGAGGTCTCGTACGACGAGATCGTGAAGGGCTACGAGATCCGGCCCGGCGAGTACGTGGTCGTCGAGTCCGGTGAGCTGGAGGACATCGCCCCGGGACGCTCGCGGACCATCGACATCGCCGGCTTCGTCGACCTGGCCGACGTCGAGCCGATCTTCTTCGACAAGACCTACTACCTGGGCCCGAAGGGCGAGGAGTACGCCAAGATCTACAAGCTGCTCGCCGATGCCCTGGAGCGCTCGAACCGCGCCGGACTGGCGTTGTTCTCCATGCGGGGCAAGGAGTACCTGACCGCGGTCCGCGCGCAGAGTGGCCTCCTGGAGCTGCACACCATGCACTTCGCGGACGAGGTCCGTGACCCGCGCCAGGAGATCGACGCCCTGCCCGGTGGCGGGACACGGGTGTCCAAGCAGGAGCTCTCTACCGCGCAGCAGCTGATCGACATGATGCGGGGCTGGCCGGCCGGGATGCGGCTGATCGTCCGCAAGGAGCGCCCGCACCCCGGCGCCCAGCTGCGGATCACCGACGCCGACGGCATGCGCCTCACCTGCTTCGGCACCAACGCCCCCGAACTGCCGATCGCAACTGGAGTTGCGGCACCGCCAGCGGGCCCGCGCGGAGGACCGCATCCGCGCGGCCCGCGACACCGGCCTGCGCAACCTCCCGTTGAGGGCCACCGCGCAGAACCGGATCTGGCTGGAGATCGTCCAACTCGCCCTGGACTTGCTGGCCTGGCTACCCATGCTCGCGCTGACCGGCGACGCCCGCCGCTGGGAGCCCAAGCGCCTGCGGCTGCGGCTTTTCTCCGCCGNTCTGATCACCGGCGCCTTCGACCGCCTCCAAGCCCTGCCCGCACCTGGCTGACCAGCCGAAACACCCCGTCCCGACGAACCAGACACCCACCCGGACCCGTGGAAACCGGCGCCCACCCGACGCGACAGCCGGACCACCGGCCTGCCCACAACGCCGCCACGAAGCCGAACGGCCCGCCAGCAAGCTGACGGACCGTCACGAAACATCGAGGCTAACCGACGGCCCCGACCAGCGACAGGCACTCGACGCACCACGACTCACCAGGAACCCGGAGATCCAGTGGAACATCCCGCTCTCCGGCCGGCAGCACCAGCCCTTCCTCGTCACTGCACGCGATCGCCTGGAAATCCTGAACCACACCACCAACCGGCTTGTGCCAGACCAGCCGGTCAGGCTCGAGCCCACGGCCAAGGACTCGCTCCGGCACTGCGATCACGATAGTCCCCCTCATCAGTTGGCCCCGCCAGGATACGGGCCAATCGCCTGGGGAGACTGGGAACTCGGAGACCAACGGCCTTGGGGAAATACGACCCCGATCTGGCGTGTCTCAGTTCTCGACCGTGGCGGTCAGGATGCCACGCCACCTACTGCAGCCCTATCTGCGCTCGCCAACGCCCAGTTGGGCTTACGCGTGGCGGGTGGTCAAGGACATCGTGGACCGGTTCCGGGCCGCGAGAACGGCCGCGCCGCGGGTCGCTCGTGGCGTCCGCGGCGTGCGAGCGGGATCTGCCAGTCACGGCAGTCCTGACGCGCCCGCAGTCGGACGCCGCGTTCTCCCTGGCCGGAACCGGCGTCGGCTTCGTCCTCTACATGCTGATGGCCAACCTCGGCCTCGCAGTCGTGTTCGTCGCCGTACCTTGGGTGTTCATCGGCTTCAAGGCCGCTGGCGTCCTCTACCTGGCCCGCCTCGCCTGGCGGGCCCTACGCCCCGGAGGGCGAGGTGTGTTCGAGGTCCGGGACATCCCCCGTGACAGCCGGACTCGTCTCTTCCGTATGGGGCTGGTGACAAATCTGCTCAACCCCAAGGCCGCGATCATGTACCTCACCCTGATCCCGCAGTTCATCAACCCGCATCACGGGCATCCGGCCGTACACTCGCTTGGGCTCCCGCTTCGGCTGCGGGAGGGACGAGGAAACTCGTGACCGGTGACATCGCGCACGCAATCTCCGCGACGGTCAGAAAAGCCGACCTCCGGAGGCCCACCGTCCTGGTGCGCGGCCGGATCGACGGCCCGCCGGACAACGTCGAAGACTTAAGTGCCGGCGCTCACGACGTGGGTCCACCCCACGGACAGAGCCCATCGTCCCGAGGTGTGGGATATCACCGTGATGTGGACGGTGCCACGGGAACCCAGCGCTGATTCGTCGTACTCGGGCTTCGTTCCGACGCCGCAATGCAGCGTGAAGCTGACGATCGGGTCCAGCCGGACCTCGACAGTGCCGCTGCCGGAGCACACGGCGTCCGTCATCCACGTGCCGCCGGCGACGCCTCTCGCGTACCCGAGGTCCTGCGTCCCTTGCTGGGCAGCTTTGCGGACGAAGACCTTCTCGGCATTCCACAAGGCAGGAACGACGTCGACCGACACCACCGTGGGCGACGGCTTCGCCGACGAAGCCGCAGAAGGGCGAGGAGCGGACGCGGAAACCACACTCGCGCCCGGACGGGCGGATGCACCTGCTGAACCTGAGGAGCAGCCTGTGGCGACAGCGAGCAGCGCCAACATGCCGATGAGGAGCCGGGGGACAGGCGTGAAACTTGGCATGACGACCTTTCTGGCACAGATGGCGCAGCCGACAGGCCAGGCCCGTCGACTGCGCCAACTGGAGAACTTTGGCCTGCGTTCGACATAATTCCGCGGCCTGGAGAGGCGAATTCGGGGTCTGACCTGGGCGGACGGGCGTGTGTCCGCCTGGAGGGCGTGTCTCTAGGCGGTCGCGTTTCGGCTGGTCAGCGGGATGCGGGCTGAAGTGAGATGACCTGCTTGGGGGCGGGGATGTCCAGCTTCGCGAGCAGGTCTCGCTGGGGCTTGGTCAGGGCGGTGACCTGCTGGAACGTTCCAGTGGGGCCGGTGAAGGTGCCCAGGTGGAGGCGGTCGAGCTCGCGCCGGATCTGCGGCCAGGTGTCGCCGGTGGTGGTCTCGGTGATCCGGATCAGCAGGAGGGCGAGCCAGCACAGGATGACGTGGGCGCGGATGCGTTCTTCGAGGCGGTGGTAGACGGGCCGCAGGTCGATGATCTGCTTCATGTCGCGCCAGCCGCGCTCGACTTCGAGCAGTTGCTTGTAGCCCAGGGCGATGTCCTCGGCGCTCAGGTGGGGGTCGCTGCAGCGCAGGAGGTACTTCCCGTCGAGATTCTCCTCGGCCTTGATCTTCGCCTGGTCGACGCGGAGCTTGCCGGCCGGGGTGGCGCGAAGGTAGCGGTTCAGGCCCGGCATTTACGGCGAGGAGCTTACGGCGCTCCTACGTCACCGTCAGCCGGATTGCTCGGCGCTGCCTGTGCGGGATAGAGCACGTGGTTCAATACGGTGCCGTTATGGGCGTCCACGATGACCAGACCGCCGTTCGTGCCGCAGGTCAGCACGACTCGGTAGGCGGGCGTCCACGTCCCGTGCGTGGTTGGAAGTGCCATGAGAACGGTGGGGGTTGCCTTCTCGCAGCCGGCCTCCGCGTGGTTGGCGAGGGCTGCTGCTTGGGCGGCAGAGACGGTCACCGCGGGAAGGGATGGGTCTGCGGCGTTGAGAGCGTGCAGTTGGGACACGCGACCGTGGCGGTCGATCTCCACGTCCAGGCGCATGGGCATGAGGATGCCCGCACGGTAGCGACGCCAACTGACGACCCAGCCCAGCTGCGCCTGCGGTCCGACGGGGTCCACCTGGACGTGTGCTTGGGTGAGGCCCCACGGGAAGTGCTGTTTCGCGTAGGTGGACGTGAGGGAGAGGGCTTGCTGCTTGGTGGTGAGCTTGGCGTCTACAGCGGCTACTGGGTAGCCGCTGTCTTCGCTGGTGCCGGGCTCGATGCTTACGGTGACGTCGTTGGCCTGCGGCCAGTTGATCTGCAGGAAGCCGGAGGGGAGGTAGGCCATGACGGTGCCGGTGCCGCCGGGGCCGGCGAAGAACGCGGTGCGCTGGATCGGGTAGTGGTCACCGAACGCCTCCCGAACCGCTTGGGTGACGGCGGAGGCTTGCTGGTCGTCGGCGGGGCCGCCGGCGACTGTCTGCGCCTCAATGCTGGTGTGGATGTAGAAGCCCCCCAAGAACGCTCCGACGAGCCAGACGGCTCCGAAGCCGGCGACGACCCGTCCCGGGCGCAGCGGCCAGCCTGTTCCGGGTTGCCGGTCGGCCTGGAGGAAGAGCCAGCCGGCAAGGCCACCGAGGACAGCGCCCGCGGCGTTGGCCATGAAGTCGCTCGTGTCGCAGGCCCGGCCGATCACGGGAAGGAGGCCCTGTGTCAGCTCGATACAGGCGGTGAGCGTGACTCCGAAGAGGATGGCCGGCCAGGCGTGGCGAGCGGACAGAGTGCCGAGGAGGCCGACGGGGACGAACATGCCCAAGTTGAGCAGGCCTTGTTCCTCGGAGAACGGTTCAAGCACGTTGTGGTTGATGACGCATGTCGGCGCCATGTCCGAGCCGCCCGTCGACCACAAGGTGAGCAGAAGAACCGCGGTGACCGATCCGGCAAATGCGCCGATGAACCATCGGCGGGTTGATTTTCTGGCCGCACGTGCGACGCCGACGGTCACGAGTGCTGTGATCAGGAACGCCAGCACGACGAACGTCAAGTGGTGCTGAAAGACGGCTTGAAACACTGTGGGACTTTACCTGTTCGATCGCGCCGGGTGTGGAGGGACTGGTGGGGCCGGCGCAGCCGCCGACCCCACCGAGGGACACATGCCTCAGCAGCCGGCCATCGGCGTCTGCCACATGTGGGAAGAGTCCTGGTACATCAGCCCGATCGTGGAGCCGCACGTCGCCGGGTACCAGTACGAGGAGTACTGGTTTCCCGCCGACATCGTCTGCCACGCCCCCCACGTGTTCGTGCCGGAGTGCTCGTAACCGAGCTTCAGCGAGAGCGTGCTCCCGCCCGACTTTCCGTACGTGATCCACACGTACGTCCCCAGGTTGCCGCCACCGTTGTGATCGTAGAGCGTCCCGTTGGTGAGCACCGTGCAGGTGTCACCGACACTGATCTTGCCGCTGCTCGGACACGAGGTGTCGACCATCGGCTTGACCACCTTCGGACTGTGCGATGCCGCCATGGCACTGGTTGCACCGAGGATCGGCGTGGCCGCCATGACGGCTATTGCGGCGAAGTTGCGAATAGCTGCACGCATTAAAACCCCTCCCGAAACAGAAGACTGCCCCACGAACTTAGCTGATCACGGTCAAGTGGATGATCGGAGCTGGTTGAGGCCGTCGATCGCTGCAAGGTCGGTCTTCAGGAGCTGAGCTTGGGCCGGTGCGGTGACGATGAGGAGAACGGACACGTCGGGGTAGTCGTCCTCGAGAAGGTCGTCTTCGCCGTCGTCTCCAGGAACAGCATTCGGCTGGACCTTGATGCGGGTCGTGTCGGGGAGGGTGGCGAGGAAGTAGACGCCGAAGTAGTCGCTCTCCCTCTCGGCAAAGGTCGCCGGCAGCCGCGTGGCGAGGACGTCGGCCAGCTGCTGGGCCGTGTAGGTGCTGGTGCCGTAGGTGTCGGTGACGGTCATCGTGGCATTCTCCTCAGGCCGCGTGATTCTCGGTGCGTTCGACCAGGTGGCCGTTCTCGAAGCGGGCGCCCGCGCGGACGAGCGGAACCAGGTGGGCTCCGGTGATCGCCCGCCAGCGTGACTGGGCGGACTCGACGAGCTTGAACACCATCGCGAGGGCCGCGGCCGGGCTGCCTGCACCCCGGGTGACCTTCGTGCGGAGCTTGACCGTGGAGAACGTCGACTCGATCGGATTCGTGGTCCGCAGATGGATCCAGTGCTCGGCCGGGAAGTCGTAGAACGCCAGCAGTTCGTCCCGGTCCTCGGTGAGCTTCGCGGCGGCCTTCGGCCACTTCGTGCCGTAGGTGCGGGCGAAGGCCTCGATCGCCTTCTCGGCGTGGGCCCGGTCCTCGGCGTTGTAGATCTCCTGCATGGCCTTCGTGGCCCCGGGCTGGGCGGACTTCGGCAGGCAGTTCGCGACATTGCGGGCCTTGTGGACCCAGCAGCGCTGGTGGCGGGCGGCGGGGAAGACCTCGGCGAGCGCCCGCCAAAGGCCCATCGCGCCGTCGCCGATGACCAGCTCGGGGTCGCGCATGCCGCGTCGGCGGCAGTCACGCAGCAGGTCGGCCCACGACTCGGTCGACTCGCGCAGGCCCTCTGCCAGGGCGATCAGTTCCTTCGTGCCGTCCAACCGGACGCCGAGCAAGACCAGGACGCACGAGTGCGCCTGGCCGAGCCGCACCTTCGGGTGCACGCCGTCCGCCCAGACGTAGACGAAGTCCCGGTCGGACAGGTCGCGGTCCTGGAAGGCAGCGTGGTCGTCGGCCCACTGCTTGGTCAGCCGGGTGATGGTGGCCGGCGACAGGCCGGCCGTGCCGCCGAGGAACTGCTCCAGCGCGGGAACGAAGTCTCCGGACGATTTCGTCGATCAGGAAGCCGGACTGTGTGGAGCCGTCGTCGGTGACTACGCTGAGCACGGGCGTGCCTTCCCGACCCGCGCTGCAACGCGGGCCTACTCGGAGACCTTACGGATCATTCGGGAAGGTACGCCCTCCGCGTCCCTACCCGGGGCTGATCCACAAGTCCTGAGCATTGCTCCGTCGGTGGCCGGGTAGGGGTCGACGTCTTCCGATGATGGGGGCTCTTGCGCCGCACACCCCACTACCTTCAACTGCGAGGAGCCACTACAGGAGAGGGCGATGGATAACGAGACTTAGCTGATCAGTGACGGCGACGGACTTGCGGTCATCGGGAACCCGACGGATGTCGAGCGCTTCCTCGCCTCAGAGGGACTGCTGTCGTTGTCGAAGGACCTCGTATTGCAAAGACTCGGACCTCTCCTCCGTGCCGGAGCCGGAGTCGCACAGGCAGGTTCCGAAATTGCCGCCAACTCAGGTCGCTGGTTGAAGCTGACCGAGGAGTCCGCGCATCTTTACAAGAAGTACGGGCTGATGGAAAGCAAGACGCCAGGCATCAGCTATGCGATGGTGGGGAAACCGGGCGCAATCAAGTCATGGCTCAAGATCGCGGAGGAGCCACGCTCGCTCCTGACCAACCCGGCGATTCTTGCTGGTGCCGCGGGGATCATGGCGCAGCTCGCGCGGCAGCACGAGATGAGCGAGATCAAGAGCTATCTCGCCACGATCGACAAGAAGGTCGACGACGTGCTCCGCGCCCAGAAGAACGCCGAGTTGGGGAAGGTGTTCGGAGCGGGCCTCGACATCGAGTCCGCCATGACCGTTCTGGACCGGGAGGGTCAGGTCGACGACGATACGTGGTCGACCGTGCAGGCCAGGACCCATACGATCACGGATGCCCTGGGGTGGGCGCTGGGTCAACTCGACGCACTCGCGGAGAGGGTGGAGAGCACGACCAAGATCGGTGATCTCGCCAAGATGGCCAAGGAAGCAGAGTCCCACGTTCAGGAGTTGCTCGCCGTTGTGGCTCGTTGCTCCGAACTGCAAGACGCGCTCGACGTGCTGCGACTGCAGCGGGTGCTGGACAAGTCTCCGGACAAGCTGGACGGGCGTCGGCTCGCGCTGAAGGATGACCGGCAGAAGCGGCGGGAACGCATCTCACAGAAGATCGAGCACCTGATGGCACGCATGGATGCGGCTGCCGGCACGGCCAACTCGAATGTGCTGCTGCACTTGCCCGCGCACCGGGCTTTGGTGGGCTCGATCAACCACGTCGGCATCACCATCGACGACTTCCACAGGCCGCTCGGGATCGAGTGTGGTCGACATTCAATGGAGGCGACACGATGGTGGGACGCGGCCCGGGACCCGACGCAACTGAAGAACGCGGCCGCAGAGGCGGGGCGCAAAGCGGCCATCGGAGCGGGTATGGCGGTCCTGGGGGCCGCGGTGGCCTTGACGAGCCGCGCTGCCCTTGCCCTCGGAGAACGCGGCGAAGAGGAGTGACCAGCGGGCCAAGAGCGACTGCTATCTGCGAGGACTGATGATGGACGGTCGCCGCAAGTCCATCCCGGCCATGGCCTCGCGGCTGCCACGGCAACGAGCAGAACCTGCAGCAGTTCGTGAACCAGTCCACGTACGATCCGATGCCGGTGCGCCAGCGGATCGCCAGGCGGCTGGTGCCACGGATCGGCCCGGTTGCCTGGGCGGTCGATGACGTGTCGTTCCCCAAGGACGGCAGGATGTCGGTAGCGGTCGCTCCCCAGTACTGCGGTGCGCTGGCCAAGCAGGCGAACTGCCAGGTCGCGATCGCTGTGCAGGCCGTGTCCGACGCTGCCTCGTGCCCGCTGAACTGACGGCTGTTCCTGCCGCGGGAGTGGGCGCAGGACACCAACCGGCGTCATCGGACCGGCGTCCCGGAGCACGTCGGCGGGGGTGGTGCGGGAGGTTGCGAGAATGTGTGTGCATGGTGAAGGAATCGTGGGTAGGATGCGCGAAGGCCGCGTGCGGGTGGGGTGCTTGAGGCGGTTATTCACCGCCTGCGCCGTTCGTGGTGCGGGCTCCAGCACGCCGGGGGTATGGGGTGTATCTGGCATCTCTGTGTGCCGAAAACTTCCTGCCCTTCGGCTGCGCACGGCAGAACGAGGGGGCCAGGATGCGCGTCTGCAGGCCGACTTCGGCCCGGCCACCAACCCTGCGGGTGGGGAGAATGACAGCGGCGAGACGGCTTCTTGTCGACGCCATCCGCTTGTGCCCTGTGACGCGGATCGTCCGCCCACGACGTCACCCGTCGGCGATCAGCGAGGACGCGCCTTTGGCAGACGCGTTGGTGGTCCGGCGTCGATGGTGGAGCGCTCCGGCGAGGGAAGTTAGCCAACGAGCCCTGGCACGCGTCCGGTTGCGAGCTCAAGAGCCGGGGGACCGGTGGGCGGGACTGACGGGTACGGGCCTTGCCGGGGTTGTGCATCTGCTGTGTAAGACGCCCTTGCGCCTGTCAGGACTGGGCAGCCTTGGTGTCTCGGCAATGTGTGGAACTGCCCAGTAGTTTCGGCGCCCAGGCGTACGGTGTCCACCGCCAGCCGTCAGGGCCGCCCCGACGCACGATGAGATAGGCACAGGGACCGCCGATGACCAACACCGACTCCAAAACACCTGGCGTCGACAGCACTCCCTCAGGCCGCAGTTCAGCGCCTCTGACGAGTCAGCAGCCGCCTGGAGGCCTGCCCCCCAGTGGCGGTGCCGAGCAGGAGGTCGGGAAGGTTGCAGGCACCGAGGACTCCACGCCGTTGAAGTTTCACGTCGCCCTTTCCCCCGACGCGTACCTGCAACTCGACGACGTGGTCAGCACCCGTCGGCAGATCCCCGGCTACGGCGAGGTCGTCACCTCAGGCGTGGTGACGGAGGTGGTCGCCCGCCACGAGGGCGCCGCGTTCGGCTCGGATGTGTTCCTCATCGCCGACGGAATCTTGCCGGCGACCGTGCAGGAGATCGCCGAGGTCACCACCACCCGCGTCGAGCCCGAGTGCTACGTCCCGCCACGCCCCGGCGCAGTCGCGATCCGGGCCGCGGGTGCTGACCGGGACGCCGCCTTGTACTTCGACAAGATGGACGCGCGGATCCCCGCCGGCATCGGCCGTGACGGCGAACCGATCTATCTCAACCTCGAGTTCCTCGACGGTACCCGCGGCGCCCACGTGTCGATCTCGGGCATCTCCGGGGTGGCGACCAAGACCAGCTTCGCGCTGTTCCTGCTGCACTCGCTTTTCACCTCGGGTGCCCTGGGAACCCGCACGGTCAACGCCAAGGCCCTGATCTTCTCGGTCAAGGGCGAGGACCTGCTGTTCGTCGACCAGCCCAACACCCGCCTCGACGAGACGCTACGCGCCGCATACGCGCGGCTCGGCCTGCCCGCTCGACCCTTTGCCTCCGCCGGCTTCTACGCCCCGCCGCTGCCTGGCGACACCACCGGCCGCCCCCACGTCACCGGCCGGACCAGCGGCGTCACCGCGTTCTGGTGGACGCTCGCGGAGTTCTGCGAACGCCAACTGCTGCCGTACGTGTTCGCCGACGTCGAAGACGAGAAGAACCAGTACACGATTGTCGTGCACCAGGTCACCAGCAGGTTGTACCGCGAGGCCCAGGCCGCAGGGAACGACGGCGCGGTCGCCATCGACGGAGCCACCATCCGCACCTGGGCGGAGATGATCGCGTTCATCTGCGAGAAGGTCACCGACGAGGCCACGCGCGCCCACTGGGCGGGGCCGGCTGTGGGGATGGGTACCGTCAACGCATTCGTGCGGCGGCTGCGATCGTCCCAAAGACCGCTGGGCCCCCTGATTCGTGGCGACCTGAGCACGGTCACCGACCGTCCCATCGCGCACTCCATCGACACCTCGGGGCAGCAGGTCACCGTGGTGGACCTGCACAACCTGCCGGAGCGGGCGCAACGGTTCGTCGTGGGTGTCGTGCTCGCCGCGGAGACCGACCGCAAAGAGCAAGCCGGTCCGGGCGGGCTGCTGTTCACGATGATCGACGAGCTGAACAAGTACGCGCCGCGCGAGGGCTCCTCCCCGATCAAGGACGTCCTGCTCGACATCGCCGAACGCGGCCGCTCGCTCGGCATCATCCTCATCGGCGCCCAACAGACCGCCTCCGAGGTGGAACGGCGCATCGTGTCGAACTCCTCGATCAAGATCGTCGGCCGGCTCGACCCTGCCGAGGCCGGCCGCCCTGAGTACGGCTTCCTGCCCACCTCGCAGCGGCAGCGCGCCACCCTCGCCAAGCCTGGCACCATGTTCGTCTCCCAGCCCGAGATCCCGGTGCCGCTGGCCGTCGAATTCCCCTTCCCCGCCTGGGCCACCCGCCTCTCCGAGGTCGCCGACCCCACCTTCGCTACCGGCACCTCGCCCGCTGACTCGAACGCCGGTGATGCGGCGCGACCGGACCCGTTCAGCAAGCTGCCCCAGACCCAGAGCGACTCGTGGTTCGACGATCCCGACGACGGGGCCATCGACGAGCCGCCCTTCTGACGTCCGCCGACGCGCTTTCAGATCACGCCTGACGCCACCCGCTGCTCTGCTTCAGCCATCCGAAAAGGACCGACCCGGTGAAGTTTCTCCACACCTCCGACTGGCATGTCGGCAAGACCCTCAAGGGCCGCAACCGGCTCGAGGAGCAGGCAGGCGTACTGCGCGAGATCACCCAGATAGCCGTCGGCAACGACGTCGATGCCGTCCTCATCGCCGGCGACCTCTACGAGAACGCCGCGCCCACCGCGGACGCCCAAAGACTTGTCGTGCGCACCCTGCTGCAACTGGCCAAGCAGGACATCGAGGTCGTCCTGATCGCCGGCAACCACGACCACGGCGCCACACTCGAGGCCTACAAGCCGCTGATGGACATCGCCGGCATCCATGTCTACGGCCAGGCCCGCCCGGCCGCAAAGGGCGGCGTGCACAGCTTCCACGCCAAGTCCACCAACGAGCGCGTCAACGTCGCCGTTCTGCCGTTTCTCTCCCAGCGCTACGCCGTCCGCGCCGCGGAGATCATCGCCAACACCCCGTCCGAGAACGCCGGCGCCTACGACCAGCTCATCCGTGATGTCCTGGACAACCTGACAGGGGCTTTCACCTCCGACGCCGTCAACCTCGTCATGGCCCACCTGACGTGCACCGGCGGCGTCTTCGGCGGCGGCGAGCGGGCCGCCCAATCGATCATGGAATACCACGTGCCCGCCGCTATCTTCCCCGTCGAAGCGCACTACGTGGCCCTGGGCCACCTGCACCGCCGGCAGACGATCCCGGCCGCCTGCCCGGTGCACTACAGCGGATCCCCCTATGCGATCGACTTCGGCGAGCAGAACAACACCCACGTGGTCTGCCTCGTCGAAGCCTCTCCCGGAACCCCCGCGAAGATCACCGACATCCCGGTCACTGCCGGCCGCAGGCTGCGCACCATCGAGGGGACCGTCACCCAGCTCACCGCCGACCCCGCCGTCTACGGCGAGGACTACCTCCGGCTCGTGGTCACCCAGCCCGCCTACGCCGGCATGCGCGACGACCTGCTGGAAGCCCTCCCCAACGCCCTCGAGATCCGCATCCACCCCGACCACGCGAGCACCGGCGCCAAGGCGGGCATCGCCACCCACCAGCCGACCAAGACGCCTGCGCAACTGTTCTCCGACTACTGCCACAGCGTCGGCGTCAGCGACGACCGGGTCACGGCCCTGTTCAACCACCTGCACGACGACCTGACCCGCTCGACCGCCCGCTCCTGACCCAGCGGCCCTGACACCCGCTAAAGGAATCCCTCAACATGCGTCCCGTTCGCCTGGAGCTCAATGGCTTCGCCGGTTTCCGCGCTCCCACCGTGGTCGACTTCACCGACGCCGACTACTTCGCCCTCGTCGGCCCCACCGGGTCAGGCAAGTCCACCGTTCTCGACGCCCTGACCTTCGCCCTGTACGGCTCGGCCTACCGGTGGGGCCGCAGCAACGCCATCGCCTACGCGCTCGCCCCCACGAGCAACCGCTGCACGGTCTCGCTCACCTTCGACGTCGCATCCCAGCGCTACCAAGTCGCCCGCGAAGTCCGCCGCGTCGGCCAACAGATCCAGCAAAAGACCGTCAGCCTGGTGAAGTTCGCCGATCCCACGGCGGTCGTCACCGACGCAGACGGGCCACAGCCGGAAGTACTGGCCGGAGAAATCAAGGAACTCAACGCCGCCATCGAGCAGTTGCTCGGCCTGTCCTTCGACGACTTCTGCCAGTGCGTCGTCCTGCCCCAGGGCGACTTCGCCCGCTTCCTGTCCGCCAACGCCCGCGACCGGCAGCAGATCCTGCTCAAGCTGCTCGGAGCCGCTCACTACGAAGGCATCGGCAAACGCGCCGGCGCCCAGGCGGCCGAAGCAGCCAAGGAGATCGAGGTCCTCACCGACCAACTGAGCCGGCACGCCGACGTCACCCCCAAAGCCGAGGCCGACGCCCAGGCACGCCTCTCGGCACTGGGACAGCTGGCCGCCACCGTCGACCAGCTCGTGCCCCGCGTCGCCGAGGCACACTCCCGCGCCAGCGATGCCCACGCACGTGTCGCCACTCTGCGCACCGAACTCGCCCGGCTCACCCCCCTCCGCGCCCCAGACGGCATCGGAGAGCTGCAGCGCCGTGCCGTGGAGGCCCAGACAGCCGCCCACAAGGCCCGCGACGCCGCCGACGCGGCCGCCCAGACCCTGGCCGACGCCACCAAAGCCGCCCAATCCGGCCCGCAGCGCGCTGTCCTTAACATTGCCCGCGACCGCTACACCGAGATGGCCGGCTTGGTCGGGCGCCGCGACGCAGTCATCGCGGCTGCGCAGCGTGCCCGCCAAGAGCTGGCGCAGAGCGAGGAGCGGCTACGGGCGCTGGCAGACGCCGTCACTAAGGCCCGGCGCACCGTCGAGGAGACCCGCGGCCGCCGCGACCGGGTACAACAGGCGTACGCGGCATTGCAGCGTCGCCAACAGCTGCTGGCTCCCGTCCAAACCCCCGACGGTGTCAGTGACCTGACCAGCCGGGAAGCGGCTCTGGCACGGCAGGCCGACGCCGCCGCCCCCCAGCTGGCCGCGGCCCGCGACCGGCACAACCAGGCCGCTTCCGCGCTCACCGCCGCCGGCGACGGCAGCCGGCTCACCGAGGCGCGCGAGGTACTCGACCAGCTCCTTCACGTCACCAGCTCCCTCACCGACGCCACCAGCGAGCTGGATGACGCCGTGGAGGCAGCCGCCCAGGCCGACAGTGCGGTCACCGGCGCGCAGGTGCGTCTCGACGCGGCCACGGCCACCCTCGAGGAAGCCCGCACCCTCGCCGGTGCCGCCCAGCTACGCCCTCAGCTCCAGGTGGGCCACGCCTGCCCGGTCTGCGAGCAGAGCGTCACCATCCTCCCGCCGCCGCTGTCCGACCCGGCCCTGGCCGCCGCCCAGGCCGCGCGTGACGCTGCGGTCCGCGAACACCGTGACCTGCTTTCCCAGCGTCAGGCCGCCACCACGACGCTAGCCGCCAAGCAGCGCGCCGCGGACACCCTGACCCAGCGGCGCACCCTGCTCGATGAGCGGCTCGGCACGCTGTTGCCCGATCGTCCTGCCGACACCGAACGCGACTGCGACGCCGACCGCGCCCATCTTGACGAACGCGCTGCAGCCCGTGACCAGTTGGTCGCCGCCGAGCAGCAGGCACGTGCCGCGGTACAGGAGGCCGAAGCCGCGCACACCTCCGCCACTGCGGCCGTCGCCACGCTGCAAAGGGAGATCGATCGCACCCGCAGCGACCTCCACACGCAGCTGGGCGCCCTGGCCGAACTCGACCCACCTGCCGTCGACACCCATGACGTGACCGCCGCCTGGTCCGACCTGGAAGCGTGGGCCCAGGCCCAGAGATCCACGGTGGAAAACGACCTCTCAGCCGCCCAGGCCGAGGCCGCCACCTCCCATCAGGCCCACCAGGACGCGACCGCCACGCTGGAAGCAGCTGAGCAAGCACACGCCACCGCCCACAGCGTCCACACCACCGCCGTCCAGCAGAGCGCAGCCGCCGACCACGCGCAGAGCACCCTGACCGACCGCCTGAGCGAACTGCAGACGCTGCTGGACCAGGCGCCGCCCACAGATGCACTGCCGGGCCTACTGGAGGAATGCGACCGCCTCGAAGCGGCCCTGGAGACCGCCACAGCCGAGGCAAGCCAGACACGCGAGGCACTCAAGGCGACGGAGGCCGAACAGCAGCAGTGGCAGGCTCGCACCGCGACCGCCTGGTCCGAGCTGACCGCTGCCCGGGACGCGGTGGCGGCCCTTAAACCGCCGAGCCTGCACACCGACGACCTCGCCGCCGCCTGGGCTACCCTAGCCGCCTGGGCCACCCGCGCGGCCGACGACCGGCAGGCCGACACCCTGCGTGCGCAAGCCGACGCCCACACCGCACACCATGAAGCCGAGCAGCTCCTGGGCCAACTGGAGGGTCTGCTGCGCGACCACGACCTGGATCCCCAAGACCTTGGCGACGGCCCTGGGCGCGCCGCCCAAGCCCCCCGGGTGGTAGCGGTCGCAACCGAGCGGGCCCGGGGCCGGGTAGAGATGATCCACCGCAGCCTCGCCGACGCCGCCGCCATACAGGACAAGATCGACAGCGCCCGCACCCAGCAACAGGTGGCCGCCGAGCTAGCCAGGCTGATGCGGTCCAACAAGTTCCCGCAGTGGCTGGCCGAGTCAGCCCTCGACACACTGGTCGCGGGTGCCTCGCAGTCGCTGCGCCGGTTGTCGGGAGACCGATTCGACCTCAGCCACCACAAAGGCGAGTTCTACGTCATCGACCACTCCGACGCCGACTCACAACGCTCGGTTCGCACCCTCTCCGGCGGCGAAACCTTCCAGGCCAGCCTGTCACTGGCATTGGCCCTCTCCGACCAGCTGGCCGGCATGGGCGGCACGACGAAGCTCGAGTCCATATTCCTCGACGAAGGATTCGGCACCCTTGATCCCGACTCGCTCGAGATGGTCTCCGACACCCTGGAGAATCTCGCCCAAGGGGAGCGGATGGTCGGGGTGATCACCCACGTCACCGGGCTCGCCGAACGGGTACCGGTCCGCTTCCAAGTACACCGCGACCCCCACACTTCCGTCGTCACCCGGGAAGGCACATGACAAGCACGGCACGTGCGGCCCGGATGCGATTCCATGTCGACGGCTGGGACCCCACCTACGGCTCCAGCGTCGAAAACGCCGAGAACACCATCGGGGACTCGACCGCCAAAGTCATCCCCGACCTCGAACTCGCCCCGGCCGACTGGAAGCCCATCTCGACCTCCCACGTGCACGACCCCGGCGCAGTCCTGTTCGTCGACGGCGTACGCCGCGTCGAGGCCCGCATCTGGATCGAGCAGCCCCCGGCCGCCGAACCGGCCCCAAGCGCCATCAACCGCGCCGACGACGCCCAGATGGCACTGTGCGCCTCCTATGCAGCCGGCACAGTGTGCTGCTGCCCCGACCGTGGCGCGCACCTGCTGACCATCGAATCCCGACGCGGCCTGTTCACCACCGCCACCAACGCCGTCGACGTGCCCACTACGGCCGGTACCTACCAGGCCAACATCACCTTTGACGACCAAGAAGAAAACCTTGCAGTGCTGCTCTCTGCGGCACTGCAACGCCGACTCGGCGACCTTGAAATTATCGTCGCCGCCAACGCCCGCACTGCCCTGGCCGACCACGGCGTCGCCGCCGGCTCGGACCTGCTGGTGGTGGACGGTCCGCTGCGCGGCCGCACCCATCTGCCGCGAGCGCTGGGACTCATCAAGTCCCACCGCACCGCCTACCTGCCGCCAGACCTGCACGCGATGGTCAGCGCCCTGGCCGCCGGCGAACGCACCCCGGTGTTCTTGATGGGCACCTCCTGGGACCGGCACGCCTGGTACCTACGCCTACCGTGTACGCCCGGCCCCCCGTGGGCCGGAATAGTACGGCTGGAATGCGCCGCCGATATCCCCACCCCGGAGGCGATCGCATTGGCCAACCTCTCGCAACTGGTACTGCCGCGGTACGCCAGCTGCGAGTACAAAGACGCCCGGGCCCCCCAGAACCTGGTGCCGGTCGCCGGGCTGGAGAGGGAACTGCGCCGCCGCCTGGGCAACCCTGCCCTGCTCAGCAGGGCACTACGCGTGGCAGCGGTGAGCTGAGCCGCAGTTCCTCGCATTTCCGCTCCGCGCCGCACCGACTGGCGCCTCCCGCACGGAGCGGACTGGCACAGCAAGTACCACCTGCTGCGCGCCCACCTCGAATCCGGCGCCGACCCCGCCGCACTCACCTGCGCCGCCGCCCTCTTGGCCGGGGTGAAGATCGGCTCCTGGCGCGGCGGTCAGTGCGTAGACGGCCCCGTGGAGCCGGAGACGGGCCCGTGAAGGGGAGCTGGCTGCCAGTGCACCTCGCCGGTATCGCGCTGATGGTGCCAGGTTGCCAGGGTGCGGCCGGCGACCAGCCGGTCGAGCAGCGCTTCGGTCTGCTGGGGGGAGTGCCCGCACAGACGGGCCACGACGGCCATGTCAGCTACGGGGCCGGCCGCGGTGGTGTGGGCGGCCAGGACCAGCGCGGCCAGGCGGTCTGCGGGTTTTGCCGCTGCCGGAACGATGAGCGGAGCGGGCTTGAGGGCCCAGTGGGCGGCGCGCCGGCGGGCGCTGCGGCACGGGGCCTGGTTCAGTGCGCCGTCCAGCAGCCGCACCTGCAACGGTGCTGCCCGGGGATCGGGCAGGTCGAGCCAGCCGTCCTGTGCCAGTTCCTGCCACGCCTCGGTGTGCCGGTGCAGGCGCATGCCGCGCAGTAGGCCGGCCGGCAGCCGGGCGCAGCCGTGCCTGTCGGCGCGCAGGGCGCATTGCAGGGCCAGCAGCCGGGCGGCGGGGGAGGTGACGCAGCCGAGTGCGGAGGCGAGGTGGGTGAGCATCTCCCGTACCCGTTGCGGCTCGTCTCCGTGCACCCGCGGCCGGACGGGGGCTGATGCGGCCGGTCGGTGAGGGCTGAGCAGGGTCTCCGGCACGACGGCGGTGTGGCTGGTCGCTGCCGCGCAGGCCGCGCACGCGTCGGCCAGCCGCCAGGTGCGGCCGCTGAGGTCGCGGGTCAGGGCCAGCAGTACCCGCCCAGCACAGCCGCGATGGCGCGGATGCCAGACGCAGCCCCGCACCCGGCACTGGCAACTGCGCAGATGCGCCGGCAGCGCGCTCGCGCGGACATGGCAGGCCAGATGGGCCAGGGCGGCTGACCGTGCGGAGGATGCCTGCAGGGGAAAGGTGCGGGCGGTACACGAGGGGCAGACGAGTGCGGGGCCGTCCGCCTGCGGGCGCAGCTCCACTGCCCAGATACGCCGCACTGCAGCATGTGCGTCACCGAACCTCATGGGCTGGTCGTCCTCCCGTCCGTCTGACTGTCGTGGCGGTGGGCACCCTGACAGGCCCCCCGAGACGGACGCACTGTAGTGCAGATTCCCGCACCATGGATTCGCCGTTTCCCCACTCCGGCGAAAGTGCAGAAACCCGCACTGACGGGGCAGGGGTCTGCACCGTCGGATGGTCGGGTGACGATCTTGCCGCCAGACCCCGACCTCACTGCGCTGCGCGTCGTGCTCGCGCGCCTGCGGGCCGAACGCGGTTGGACCTTCGACGAACTCGCCGACCGCAGCGGGCTTGCCCGGCGCACCCTCATCGACCTTGAACACGGCCGCACCACCGGCAGTGTCACCACCTGGCACACCCTCGCCCACACCTTCGACGTGCCCATCGAGCGCTTCCTGGGCGCCCTGTGCGACGACCACACCCCGCCCGGCACGGCCACTTCCTGAACTCTCGCTCCGTCCCGGTGCGCACCACGCCGTGAATCACCCGATCGGGCAATCAGGCAGGGAACAGTCATCCGCAGTAACGCTCATGTGTGCGGTCTCGTTGGGCCGGCCGTGTGAGCTGCCCCGGGTTTCGTGGAGTCCGGTGGTGTGGG
>NZ_JBHSQJ010000127.1:0-672 GCF_042658505.1 Streptacidiphilus monticola
GAAGCGGCACTGCTCTTTAACAATTCATCAGACAATCTGTGTGAGCACTCAAAGTGACATGGATTCTTAACGTCCTCGGACGAAAAATGAATACCAAGTCTCAAGAGTGAACACGTAATTCATTACGAAGTTTAATTCTTTGAGCATCAAACTTAAATTGAAGAGTTTGATCATGGCTCAGATTGAACGCTGGCGGGAGGCCTAACACATGCAAGTCGAGCGGTAGCACANGGTGAGTAATGTCTGGGAAACTGCCTGATGGAGGGGGATAACTACTGGAAACGGTAGCTAATACCGCATAATGTCGCAAGACCAAAGTGGGGGACCTTCGGGCCTCATGCCATCAGATGTGCCCAGATGGGATTAGCTAGTAGGTGGGGTAACGGCTCACCTAGGCGACGATCCCTAGCTGGTCTGAGAGGATGACCGGCCACACTGGGACTGAGACACGGCCCAGACTCCTACGGGAGGCAGCAGTGGGGAATATTGCACAATGGGCGCAAGCCTGATGCAGCCATGCCGCGTGTGTGAAGAAGGCCTTCGGGTTGTAAAGCACTTTCAGCGGGGAGGAAGGCGGTGAGGTTAATAACCTCATCGATTGACGTTACCCGCAGAAGAAGCACCGGCTAACTCCGTGCCAGCAGCCGCGGTAATACGTAGGGTGCGAGCGTT
>NZ_JBHSQJ010000128.1:0-21029 GCF_042658505.1 Streptacidiphilus monticola
CCCGTCCGACATGATGCTCGACCACCTGCGCGCCTTCGCGAAGTACGACACGGCACACGACTGGAACAAGGTGGTCACCCGCACCGAGGCCGTCATCGGCGAGTTCACCGCCGCGTACTCCGCGTCCTCCGGGCTGCTGTCCGACTTCGTCGTCAACGCGAACACGACCGGCCCGAAGCCGGCCCCGGCGAACTACCAGGAGGACCAACCCGACAACATCGTCGGCTACAACTCCATCCGCGTCCCCTGGCACCTGGGGACCGACGCGCTCCTGTACGGCCCCACCACGGCGGCGACCTCCTTCGCGGACGCGAAGAAGTGGTCCGCCTGCGCCAAGAAGCTGTCCGGCGGCAACCCGGCCAAGGTCCAGCCGCACCTCAAGCTGAGCTGCGCCAACGGCAACGTCTCGGGGGACACCCAGGCCGAGGAGGCCGGCGACTCGGTGGGCCCGGCGGCCATGGCCCCCGGCGACCAGGCGTGGACCGACGCCATCTGGAAGCAGCTCGGCAGCAACCCGTTCGGGGACGGCTACTACGGCGAGACCATCAAGATGCTGGTCTACCTGGTGATGTCCGGGAACTACTGGAACCCGGTCGGCTGAACCCCGGCCCGCCCCGGCGGAAGTCCGCCCCGCGGAACTCCGGCACTGCACGAGTCTTGCGGGAAGCTACTCGCGGGTTGTCTACTCCCGGTCCGGGGCCGCAACGCGGCGGCCCCGGAGAGGGGGACCACCTTGCTCACCCGTGTCAGCCGGGCCCTTGCCACCGCCGTCGGCGTACTGGCCCTCGGCCTCGCCACCGCCGGGCCGGCCTCGGCCCACGACGGCGGCGGCCACCACCAGCCGGACTACTACGTCTCGCTGGGCGACTCGCTCGCCGCCGGCTACCAGCCCGACGTCCGCAAGGACACGGACGTCTCCTACACGGACCAGCTCTACGCCCGCCTCAAGCAGAGCGATCCGGACCTGGTGCACATCAAGCTCGGCTGCAGCGGCGAGACCACCGGCACACTGATCGACGGCGGCATCTGCAGCTACCCGGGGGCGACCTCCCAACTCGACGCCGCCGTACAGTTCCTGCGCGAGCACCGCGGCCACGTCCGGTACGTCACGCTGGACATCGGCGCCAACGACGTGGACCACTGCCTGGCCACCGGCAGCATCGACCTCGCCTGCACCCAGCAGGGCCTGGCGACGATCGCGCAGAACCTGCCGCAGATCACCCGGTCCCTGCGCAGGGCCGGCGGCGGCTCCCCCGCGTACGCGGGCATGAACTACTACGACCCCTTCCTCGCGGTCTGGCTGACCGGGCCGGCCGGGCAGCAGACGGCCACCCAGTCCACCCTGCTGGGCGCCGAGTTGAACGGGGTGGAGGCGCTCGGTCTGGCCGCCGGCGGGTTCCGGGTCGCCGACGCCGCGTCCGCGTTCAGCACCTTCGACTTCACCGACCAGGCGACCCTGCCCGGCGTCGGCCAGGTGCCGCTGAACGTGGCCCGGATCTGCCAGTGGACCTGGATGTGCACCCCGTACCACGACATCCACGCCACGCCCCAGGGCCACGCCGTGCTGGCGGACGCCTTCGCGAACGCCCTGCGGCACGGACGCTGGGACGGGTGGGACGACTGACGGCGTCATGAGTCGGGGCGGTCCTGACCCTGTGTCATGATGCGGACGTGTCCTCAGAAAAGCCGACAAAGGGTACGGATCGCCCCGGCGGCGGCAGGCTGGAGGCCTGGCGCCCCCGGGCCGCCACCGCGGTCGTCTGGTACCTGCGGCTGGCCGCCCTGCTCAACCTGCTCGGCGCGGTGGTGACGCCGTTCCGGGCCCAGGTCACCCGGCACAACACCGGCGAGTACTTCACTCCCTACCTGATCACCGCCGGCTTCACCTCGGCGGTGGTCGCGGCCTTCCTCGCGGTCATGATGCGGCGGCGCAAGCGCGCCGCCTGGATCGCCAACGTCGTGCTCGTCGCGCTCTACCTGGCCACGGTGGTGCTGGTGCTGACCGCCTACGGGGAGGTGCGCGAGCACCCCTCCGACTGGGTCTCCGCCGCGATCAGCGCTCTGCTGCTGGTCGCGCTGCTGATCGGCCGGCGCGAGTTCCACGCCAAGGGCGACCGGTCCAACCCCCGACTGGCCCTGGCGGTGCTGGTCGGCGGCGGCATCGTCGGCATGCTCGTCGGCACGGTGCTGGTCGCGCTGACCGACCGGACCCACGACTCCACCGTGTGGAACCAGATGAACTACGCGCTGCTGCGCGTCTACACGCTGGCCCCGGCCGGCAAGGAGTACCACGGGGTGCTCCCGCCGCACTGGGTGGACGTGGTCATCAACGTGATGAGCGTGGCCATCCTGCTGCTCGTCCTCTACGTGCTGTTCCGCGCGCCCAAGGGCACCGAATACCTGTGCCCCGAGGACGAGGAGCGGCTGCGCGCCCTGCTCGACCGGCACGGCGACCGCGACTCGCTCGGCTACTTCGCGCTGCGCCGCGACAAGAGCGTCATCTTCTCCCCCAGCGGCAAGGCCGCCGTCGCCTACCGGGTCGCCAGCGGCGTCTCGCTGGCGTCCGCCGACCCGGTGGGCGACGTCGAGGCCTGGCCGGGAGCCATCGACCGCTGGCTGGCGCAGGCCGAGGAGCACGGCTGGATCCCCGCGGTCATCGGAGCGGGCGAGGAGGGCGGCACCGTCTACGCCCGCCACGGGCTCAACGCGCTGGAGCTGGGCGACGAGGCCGTGGTCGAGGTCGCCGACTTCTCCCTGGACGGCCGCGCGATGCGCGGTGTCCGGCAGGCGCACAAGCGGGTGCAGCGCGCCGGATACACCGTCAGGATCCGGCGCCACGAGGACATTCCGCGGGAGGAGATGGAGGAGCTGGTCGCGCTGGCCGACCGCTGGCGGGACGGGCAGACCGAACGCGGCTTCTCGATGGCCCTGGGCCGGCTGGGCGACCCGTCCGACGGGCGCTGCGTCATGGTCGAGTGCATGGACGGGGACGGCGAGCGCCGGGCACTGCTGAGCTTCGTCCCCTGGGGCCGGGAGGGCCTGTCGCTGGACCTGATGCGCCGGGACCGGGATTCGGACAACGGCCTGATCGAGTACATGGTGCTGGAACTCATCGCCCATGGCGAGGAGTTCGGGGTGCGCCGGATCTCGCTCAACTTCGCCATGTTCCGCGCCGTCTTCGAGCGGGGCGGGAAGCTGGGCGCGGGTCCGGTGCTGCGGCTGTGGCGGGAGGTGCTGCTGTTCTTCTCGCGGTGGTGGCAGATCGAGTCGCTGTACCGGGCCAACGCGAAGTACCGGCCGATCTGGGAGCCCCGCTACCTGCTGTTCTCCCGCACCGCCGACCTCCCTCGGATCGGCCTGGCGGCAGCCCGGGCGGAGGGCTTCCTGTCCCTGCCCTGGCACCGGTGAGGCCCGGGAGGCATCAGGGCTCGAGCGGCCCGACGCCGGCCCTGCGGGCGACGGCCACGGCGGCGAGCGTGCTGTGCACGCCGAGCTTGCCGAGGACGTTCTGCATGTGGGTGCGCACGGTGTGGGGGGACAGGTACAGCCGGTCGGCGACCGCCTGCCGCCCCAGGCCCGCCACCATGCAGCGCAGCACCTGCTTCTCACGGGGCGTCAGGGACTCGACCAGCCGCTCGCTCTCGCTGCGGTCGCGCCGGGCGGCGGTGAGTTCGCGGATCACTCCGGTCAGCAGCGCGGGTGGGACGTGGGTCTCGTCCTTGAGCACGCCGCGCACCACCGACATCAGCCGGTTGAGCGAACTCTCCTTCGCCACCCACCCGTTGGCCCCCGCCTGGAGGGCGCGGACGACGGCGACCGGGTCCTCGGCGGTGGACAGCACGACCACGCGGAGCGTGGGCTGGGCCGCCCGGGCCTGACCGACGAGCGCCAGCGCGTCCCCGGGCGGCGCGGGGGGCGTGCGCGGGGGCGCCGCTTGGGGCGCCCGGCGCTGCGGCGGCACGTGGGCGACGACGGCCGCGGCCGCGGCGGCGGGCTGCTGGGGCGACGGCAGCGGCGTGCCGGGACCGAGCTCGGCGTCCACGAGCAGGACGTGGAACGGGCGGTTCTCCGCTGCCGCGCGCTCGAGCGCCCGGTCCGCGCCGGCGGCGGAGCCGGCGGCGGCGACCTCCACCTCGGGCTCGGCGGCGAGCGCGGTGGCGAGCGCCTCGGCGAAGATGCGGTGCCCGTCCGCGACCAGGATCCGGATACGCCCCATGGTTTCCCCCTGCGGTGCGCTTGCGGCTGCGCCGCCCCCTAGGCACCCCAGGGTAGGACCCACCCGCCCCGCAGCGGCGGCACTTCCCCCCAACTCACCCGTTCCGGCGAAGCCCGGCCCCGGCGCGCGCCGTCGCGGGCCCGCGAGGCGCGGCGAAGCGGCTCCGCGCGCTGGAACCGGGGCCGGACAGGCCGACCGGGTCGCGGTGCCCGGCGGTGGGGACTCCCGGCCGAAGACCGGGGAAGACCGTGCCGGGCGCGGAAACACGGTGGACCTGTCCGCACACGCCACCAGCGACCCGCGAGGCGCGGCGAAGCGGCTCCGCGCGCTGGAACCGGGGCCGGACAGGCCGACCGGGTCGCGGTGCCCGGCGGTGGGGACTCCCGGCCGAAGACCGGGGAAGACCGTGCCGGGCGCGCGGAAACACGGTGGACCTGTCCGCACACCCCACCAGCGACCCGCGAGGCGCGGCGAAGCCGCGCGCTCCACCCCCTCGCGGCCACGCCGCAAGCACGCGCAGCGAGCACACGAACCCGGCATCACACCCCGGCGACGAAGGCGAGGGGCTTCGGCAGGGTCTCGGCGACCAGCGTGCGGTCGCCCGCCTGGAGGGCCGGTTGCTTGCGCCGGAGGGCGAGGCGCGGACGTCCGGCGCCCATGGGCAGCCGCCTGGGAAGTCCGGCCGCCCCGCGCGGTCGGACCTCCCTCCGGCGTTGAGCCGACAGGAGCCGCGAAGCCGTGGCGCCGCCGCACCCGTGAGGTCGGCGCCCGGGTTACTCCGCCGTGGGGGCGACGCGGCGGGCGCCGGGGGCGGGGGTGGCGAGGAAGGAGGTGGGGGCGTTCCAGGCGTGCGAGGCGAACGCGGAGGTGACCGCTTCGGCGATGGCGGGAGCCAGGTCGGGCGTCGTGAGGACGATGACACAGCCGCCGAAGCCGCCGCCCGTCTGGCGGGCGCCGAGCGCGCCCTGGGCCAGGGCGGTCTCGACCACCAGGTCGGACTGCGGGCAGGAGATCCGGAAGTCGTCCCGCTGCGAGGCGTGACCCGCCGTCAGGACCGGGCCCAGGGCCCGGAACTCGCCGGCGTCGAGCAGCCGCACCGCCTCCCGGACCCGGTCGTTCTCGGTCAGCACGTGCCGGGCCAGCCGCTGCGCCTCCTCGTCGTCCGCCAGGGCGGCCAGGGCCGCGTCCACGTCCTCGACGTCCCGCAGCGCGGGCACGCCCAGCAGCCGGGCCGCGCGCTCGCAGCCGGACCGGCGGTGGCGGTACTCGCCGTCCGCGTGGCCGTGCTCGACGCGGGTGTCCACGACGAGCAGCGCCAGGCCCGCCCCGGCGAGGTCCAGGGGCACCTGACGCTGCGACAGGTCGCGGGTGTCGAGGAACAGCGCCGCGCCCTCCGCACAGCACAGCGAGGCCGTCTGGTCCATGACGCCCACCGGGGCGCCGACGTAGTCGTTCTCCGACCGCTGGGCCAGCCGGGCCAGCGTCGGGCGGTCGATGCCGAGCCCGAACAGCTCGTCGCACGCCAGCAGCAGCGCGCACTCCAGGGCGGCGGACGAGGACAGGCCGGCGCCGGTGGGCACGTCGCTGTCCAGGTGCAGGTCCAGGCCGGACAGGGCGTGGCCCTGCTCGCGCAGCACCCACAGCGCGCCCGCGAGGTAGGCGCCCCAGCCCGGCACCGAGCCCGGCCGCAGCGAGTCGAGGGTGAACTCGACCGTGCCGCCCGCGCCTTGGGCGCTGTGCAGCCGCACGACGCCGTCGGCCCGGCGGGCGACGGCGAGGCGGGCGGCCTGCGGCAGGGCGACGGGCAGCACGAAGCCGTCGTTGTAGTCGGTGTGCTCGCCGATCAGGTTGACCCGGCCGGGCGCCTGCCAGACCCCTTCGGGCTCGCTGCCGTAGAGGGCCGCGAACTCCTTGGAGACCTTCTCGACGACGGCGTCGAGCTGCTGCTGCGTCACTGCTTCCCCTACTCCTACTGCTGGGCTACTGCTGCTCGTTGAGCGACAGGGTGAAGTTCCAGGCGTCCGCCACGATCGCGTCCAGGTCGGTGCGGCGCGGCTGCCACCCGAGCACGGTGCGGGCGCGCTCGGCGGAGGCGACCAGGACGGCGGGGTCGCCGGGGCGGCGCTCGGCGGTGACGGCCGGGATGTCACGGCCCGTCACCCGTCGCACGGCGTCGATGACCTGGCGCACCGAGAAGCCCTCGCCGTTGCCGAGATTGCAGATCAGGTGCTCGCCGGGGGTCGCGGCGTCGAGGGCCAGCAGATGGGCCTCGGCCAGGTCGGCGACGTGGATGTAGTCGCGGATGCAGGTGCCGTCCGGGGTCGGGTAGTCCTCGCCGTAGACGGCGATGTGCGGGCGCTTGCCCAGGGCGGCCTGGATGACCAGCGGGATCAGGTGCGACTCTGGGTCGTGCCGCTCGCCCTGGACGCCGTACGCGCCCGCGACGTTGAAGTAGCGCAGCGAGACCGCGGCCAGGCCGTGGGCGTTCGCCTCGCTGGTGATCATGTGGTCGACGGCGAGCTTGGTGGCGCCGTAGGGGTTGGTCGGCGCGGTGCGGGCGGTCTCCGGGATCGGCACCTGCTCCGGCTCGCCGTAGACGGCGGCGGTGGAGGAGAAGACCAGACGCCGCACGTCCGCCTTGCGCATGGCCGACAGCAGTTCCAGGGAGCCGGCGGCGTTGTTGCGCCAGTACTTCTCCGGGTCCGCCACGGACTCGCCGACCTGGGAGGAGGCGGCGAAGTGCAGCACGCCGTCGAAGGAGGCGTCGAGGACGTCGGCCGCGTCCTGGATCCGGCCGCGGACGAACTGGGCTCCCGCGGGCACGGACTCGGCGAAGCCGGTGGACAGGTCGTCCAGGACGACGACCTGGTGGCCCGCCTCGATCAGGTGGGCGGCGACGACACCGCCGACATAGCCGGCCCCACCGGTGACCAGGTACTTCTTCATGCACCGACCTCTCGCAGCCGACGCGCCGCCTGCTCAGGCGACACGTCGTTGATGAACACGTCCATGGCCGACTCGGACCCGGCCAGGAACTTGAGCTTCCCCACGGTACGACGGATCGTGAAGAGCTCCATGTGAAGTGCCAGTTCACCGCCCCCGCCGGGACCGTGGGCGGTGGGCGCCTGGTGCCAGGCCGAGATGTACGGCGTCCTGTTGACGCCGCTGCCGGTGCCGCCGCCGTCCTCGGTGCGGAACAGCAGGTCGAAGCGGCGCAGCAGGTCCAGGTAGAGGGGCGCCCACTCGGCGCGCTCGGCCTCGGTCAGCGCGCGCAGGTCGGCCACGCGCCGGTTGGGGTAGAGGTGGACCTCGTAGGGCCAGTGCGCGGCGTGCGGCACGAACGCGGTCCAGTGCTCGCCCTGGAGCACGATGCGGTCGCCCTGGGCGCGCTCGGCGGCCAGCAGGTCCTCGAAGAGGTTGCGGCCGGTGCGGCGGCGGTGCGCGGTGGCGGCGGCGGTCATCCGCTCGGTGCGCGGGGTGGTGAAGGGGTAGGCGTAGATCTGGCCGTGCGGGTGCTGCAGGGTGACGCCGATCTCCGCGCCGCGGTTCTCGAAGGGGAAGACCTGGACCACGCCGGGGAGTTGGGAGAGCTCCTCGGTGCGGTCGGTCCAGGCGTCGAGCACCAGGCGGGCCTGGTCGGGCGTCAGATCGGCGAAGGACGCGTCGTGGTCGGAGGTGAAGCAGACCACCTCGCAGCGGCCGACGCCGGGGCGGCTGAGCTCCGGGAAGGGCCCGGTGGCGGTGTCGCCCAGGACGGGGTGGGGCGAGAGCGAGGGGAAGCGGTTCTCGAAGACGACGACGTCGTAGGAGGAGTCCGGGATCTCGCTGTGGCGTCCGTCCTGGGAGGGGCACAGCGGGCACTCGTCCGCCGGCGGGTGGTAGATGCGGCCCTGCCGGTGCGAGGCGATGACCACCCACTCGTCGAGCACGGGGTCGTAGCGCAGCTCGGACGAGGTCGCGGTCTGCGGCAGCGGGCGCTGGTCCACGGCGTCGCGGACGGTGTCGTCGGCCGCGTCGTAGTAGATCAACTCACGGCCGTCGGCCAGGCGCGTGCTGGTCCTCTTCACTGCGGGCGCTCCGTCCAGGTTCGACAGTTGATGCCAACATAATCAAACACAGAAGCGCAGCAGTCAACAGCCCAGTTCAGGCCAGGATGCGAGAAGTCGTTGGTGTTTGTTTCTGTTCGGTTCAGACCCGGCTGACGCGGTCCAGCAGGCCGGTGCGGGCGGCCAGCGCGGCGGCCTCCAGCCGGGTCCGCGCGCCCAGCTTCATCAGCACCCGCTGCACGTGGGTGCGCGCCGTGCTCGCCGCGATCGCCATTCCGGCCGCGATCTCCCGGGTGTCCTGCCCCTCTGCGATCCGCGCCAGCACCTCCGCCTCCCGGCGGGTCAGCAGCCGCAGCAGCCGCATGGCCTCGTCGTCGGGCTCCGACCCCGGGCGCAGCAGCTGCTCGAAGGCGGACCGCAGCACGTCCGGCGCGACCGCCGACTCCCCCGCCCGCACCCGGGCCAGGGCCCGGTCCACCACCTCGATCCGCTCGTCCTGCCGGACGTATCCGGCCGCGCCCGCGGCGAAGGCGGCGGCGACGCCGCCCGCCGGGGTCACCGCGCCCATCACCACGACCGCGACCTCGGGCCGTTCACGCCGGATCCGGCGCACGACGTCGAAGACGCCCGGCTCGTCCGCGTGCGCGACCCCCAGCAGGCAGACCTCGGGCCTGCGGTTCACCACGAGGTCGGCGGCGACGCCGACCGGGGTGCCCACGGCCAGCACCCGGTGGCCCCGCAGCTGCAGCGCGGCGGCCAAGGCCTCGGCCAGCAGTCGGTGGTCGTCCACGACCACGAGCCGTACGCCCACGGAAGCCTCTTTCGGAAGCGGTAGTCGCACCCCTCGGGGGCGCGGTGGCGCACCGCCCCGCCCGACAGGCCGGGGCTGCGCCGGAGGGTGGCGAGCTGACGCACCATCAGAACGCAATCCGTGTACGGAGTGCCAGCGGAGCGTCCTGCTCCGGGGACAATGGCCGGTATGGATCTCGTGGAGCGCGCCCTTGCCCTCGCCGCCCGCAAGCCGCGCGCCGTCCTGGGGCTGGCCGGGCCGCCCGCCGCCGGCAAGTCGACCCTGGCGCAGCGCCTGGTGGAAGCCGTGCCCGGCGCGGCCTACCTGCCGCTCGACGGCTTCCACCTCTCCAACGCCCAACTCGCCCGCCTCGGGCTCACCCACCGCAAGGGCTCCCCGCCCAGCTTCGACGCGCACGGCTACGCCGCGCTGCTGGCCCGGGTCGTCGCCGCGCCCGAGCACGACATCTACGCGCCGGACTACGACCGCACCCTGCACGAGCCCGTGGCCGCCCGGCACCTGATCCCGCCCGCCGCCACCCTGGTCGTCACCGAGGGGAACTACCTCGCGCTGGACGCCCCCGGCTGGCGGGAGGCCCGGGCGCTGATCGACGAACTCTGGTACGTGGACGCCCCCGACGCCGTGCGCGAGCAGCGGCTGACCAGCCGCCACCTGGGCAACGGCTCCTCTCCCGACCGCACCCGATTCCGGGTCGAGGAGAACGACCGGCCCAACGGCGAACTCGTCAAGGCCGCACGGGACCGCGCCGATCTGGTGGTCACCGGCTGCTCCGACTGAGGCGGGCCGAACGCCGAAGGCCCGCACCGTGACCGGTGCGGGCCTTCCTGGCGAGCCCCCAAACGGAATCGAACCGTTGACCTTCTCCTTACCATGGAGACGCTCTGCCGACTGAGCTATAGGGGCGAACGAGGAAGACCATACCTGGTCAGCGGCCGGGATGGGAAATCGCCTGCGGGGCCGCTACTCGATCACCGACGGATTGGCCCGGGGCACGCAACGCGTCCACGCCTCGGGCGGGGCCGAGCAGAGCCGACGGCGCGCGGGGCGGGCCGACCGCCGCAGCACGGGCGCAGGCGGCGGCACCCGCGCCGCCGGGCACCGGGCGACCCCGCCGATGACCCCCGGGTCCGCCAAGGCGCCTTCTGCTGACGGATGTTGACGGCGGGCACGCATGCGGCTCCCCCTCTCCGGCCACGAGCCGCCGCCAGCCTAGGCACGGCCGACGGCAGCCACCACGGGGACGGGCCGGTTCCACCCGAAAGAGTCAGGCCTCCTCGGCCAGCTCCAGCCAGGTCAGCTCCAGTTCCTCGCGCTCCTCGCGCAGCGCCCGCAGCTGCGCGTCCAGCTCCGCGACCTTGCCGAAGTCCGAGGCGTTGTCGGCCAGTTGCTGGTGCAGCTTGGCCTCCTTCTCGTCCAGCTTCGCCAACTGCCGCTCGATGCGCTGCAGCTCCTTCTTCGCGGCGCGGGTGTCCCCGCCGGACTTCTTCGGCGCGGGCGCCGGCGCCGCCGCCGCGGCCTGGGCCTCGCGGCGCTCCAGGTACTCGTCGATGCCGCGCGGCAGCATCCGCAGCCGCCCGTCGCCCAGCAGCGCCCAGACGTTGTCGGTGGTGCGCTCGATGAAGTAGCGGTCGTGGGAGATGACCACGAGCGAGCCGGGCCAGCCGTCGAGCAGGTCCTCCAGCTGGCTCAGCGTCTCGATGTCGAGGTCGTTGGTGGGCTCGTCCAGGAACAGCACGTTGGGCTCGTCCATCAGCAGCCGCAGCAGCTGCAGCCGACGGCGCTCACCTCCGGAGAGGTCGGCCACCGGCGTCCACTGCTTCTCCTTGGTGAAGCCGAAGGTCTCGCAGAGCTGACTGGCCGACATCTCGCGGCCCCTGCCCAGGTCCACCCGGCCCCTGATCTGCTCCACCGCCTCCAACACCCGCAGCTCGCCCGGGAGTTCGGCGACCTCCTGGGACAGGTAGGCCAGCTTCACCGTCCTGCCGACGACGACCTTGCCGGCCGCCGGCTGCCGCTCGCCGTCGCTGGCCCAGGCGACCTGCATGGTGCGCATGAAGGACGTCTTGCCCGCGCCGTTGACGCCGACCAGGCCGATCCGGTCGCCGGGACCCAGCTGCCAGGTCAGGTGCTCCAGCAGCGTCTTCGGCCCGGCCGTGACGGTGACGTCCTCCAGGTCGAAGACGGTCTTGCCCAGGCGGGAGTTGGCGAACTTCATCAGCTCGACGCGGTCGCGCGGCGGCGGGACGTCCGCGATCAGCTCGTTGGCGGCCTCGACCCGGAACCGCGGCTTGGAGGTGCGGGCCGGTGCGCCGCGGCGCAGCCAGGCGAGCTCCTTGCGGATCAGGTTCTGCCGCTTGGTCTCCTCCGTCGCCGCGATCCGGGCGCGTTCGGCACGGGCGAAGACGTAGTCGGAGTATCCGCCCTCGTACTCGTGCACGGTCCCGGCCTGGACGTCCCACATCCGGGTGCAGACCTGGTCCAGGAACCAGCGGTCGTGGGTGACCACGACGAGGGCGATCCGGCGGTCGCGGAGGTGGCCCGCCAGCCAGGCGATGCCCTCGACGTCGAGGTGGTTGGTGGGCTCGTCGAGGACCAGCAGGTCGTGCTCCTCGATCAGCAGCTTGGCCAGGGCGATGCGGCGGCGCTCGCCGCCGGAGAGCGGGCCGATGACGGTGTCCAGGCCCTGCCCGAAGCCGGGCAGGTCGAGGCCGCCGAAGAGCCCGGTCAGCACGTCGCGGATGCGGGCGTCGCCGGCCCACTGGTGGTCCGCCTTGTCCCCGACCACCTCGTGACGGATCGTCGCCTTCGGGTCGAGCGCGTCGCCCTGGGCGAGAACGCCGATGCGCAGCCCGCCGGTGTGGGTCACCCGCCCGGAGTCCGGCTCCTCCCGCTTGGCGAGGATCTGGGTCAGCGTCGTCTTGCCGTCGCCGTTGCGACCGACGACACCGATGCGGTCCCCCTCGCTGACGCCGACGGACACGCCGTCGAGCACGGCTCGGGTGCCGAAGACCTTGGTGACGCCTTCGACGGTGACCAGGTTGACTGCCACGAAATCTCCTGCGGAGGACTGCCGGGAACCCGTCCAGCCTAGGCCCTCCCGGCCCGGGAGCCCGCAGGGTCTCAGCTCAGGCGGATGTTGACGGTGGCTCCGTCGGGGAGGTCGTGGACCTGCTGGGCGATCGGGCCGCGGATGCGCATGGCGGTGACGGCGTCGTAGGCGACGAAGTTGTCGAAGTCGTACCCGCCACCGGCGACGAAGAAGGTGCGGGGCACCAGCCGCTCGTTCGGGTCCAGGGCGCCGCGCTCCTGCTGGTAGGCGTAGGCGAACGAGGCCGCGCCGTTGACGTCCGGGTCGGCCAGCAGCCAGGCGGCCCAGTCCTCCAGCGACTCGCCCAGCACCTCGTCCCGGGCGGTCTCCGGGTCGAAGCGGACGACCTCCTTGCCCTCGACGACGGCGAACTGGACGCCGAAGATGTCCTGCGCGAAGCAGAACAGGTCGTCGGCGAGGCCGTCGTAGGTGTCCTTCCAGGTGTCCTCGCGGTTCCAGCTGAGCAGGTCCGCGCCCAAGCCCTCGTCGCCCGCGCGGAAGACCTGGACGCCCGCGTTGAACAGGAAGAAGCCGTTGGTCCGGGAGATCACCCGGCCCAGCTCGGCCAGCGGGCCGCTCTCCACGCCGAAGTCCAGCTCGATCGAGGGCCCCATCGGGCCCCGGGCCCGGCCCAGCAGGGTCTCCAGTGCGGTGGTGTCGCTCATGACTGCTGCGTCCTGTCCTTCGCCTCGGGCCCGATCGGGGTGGTCAGGTAGTACTCCCGAACCCTATCCGTGACCAGCGGGCGCAGGTGCACGTTGGCAACCGGCTCGGTGGGGAGTGCGGAGGCCGTGTCGAAGGGCCACCAGCGCGCATGTGCCGCGAGCAGCAGCTCCTCGCCCGTGGCGAGGTCGCCCCGCAGGCCGTGGCAGCCGGCCAGCCAGAGGCAGACGCTGAAGTCGTCCGGCAGTTCACCGGTCTCCTGCCGGATCCGCTCGGCCCGGTCGAAGTCGCTGATGTCGTGCAGGACCCGCCAGTAGGTGAACTTCCGGTCGCGCGGCAGCGAGGCGTAGTCCTCCTCCAGGACCCACGATCCGATGACGCCGTCCGGGGACTGCGGGTCCCGGCCCCAGTTGAACCAGAAGTTCTGGTCCTCGGCCGCGGGCGTGGTCTCCAGGCGCCGGACCGCGTCGTCGATGCGCCGGCGCAGCACCCGGCCCTCCGGGACGCGGTCGGCCAGAGCCGCCAGCCGCGGCTGCGCAGGGACGCCGGTCCGCCATTCCGCGTGCAGCAGCGCGTTCACCAGTGTCTGGCCGTGGTCGCAGAGTTCACCCCCGAGCGGGCCGTCGCTGCGGATCAGGGTCTCGGCCAGGTCCGCCGCCTCGGTGAAGGCGTCCTGCCACTGCAGGATCTCCACCGCCGCGGAGGCGGCCACCCACGCCTCCCCGCGGTCGCCGTCCACGCGGCGGGCGGTCGCGAGCAGCCCCGGCAGTTCGTCACGGAACCTCCCGCCCCGGGCCCGCGACACGGCCTGCTCCGTTCCGTCCCAGTCCTTCGGATCACGCACTGGACGCCTACCTCACTGTGATCTTCACTCGTGTGCCGTCGGGGAGGCTGTGCAGCGCGCTCCCCATGGCGGACCCGGAACCCCGGTTGTCGCTCTCCGGAATGTACTTGACGCTTGCTCCGGTTCCGCCCTCCTTGAACATCGCGGGCGGGTACTCGTCGCGGTCCAGCGGCGGGGCGGTGGCGATTCCCCGCAGGGAGTCGGTCCGGCGGGCGTCAGCCCCGCCGCGGTCGATGGTGAGGACCGTGGGGTGCGGGGAGCCGGGCACGCCGCTGGAGGGAGGGCCGCTGAAGCTGACGCCGCTCTGCGCCTCGTGGATGTGCTGGGCGGACTCGGGGTACTTCCTGGAGTCGACGACCAGTTCGACGTCGTAGTCGCGTCGGCCGCCCAGCGCGGCGTCGATCTTCGAGCGGGCGTCGGCCTGCTGCCGGATGCGCCTGCGCGACCCGCGTCCGGTCTTTCCGTCGTTCTTGGCGATCTTCTCGGCCAGGCTGACCAGCTCGTGGGCGTGGCGGGCGTCGGCCTCGGTGATGTTCTTGACGACCTGGGCGGTGCCGTGGCCGGCCGAGTGGTACATGTCGCTGACGGCCTTGGCGGCGTCCTTGCTGAGGGTGCGGCCGACGCGGGCCGCGGCCTCCTCCAGGGCCTTGGCTATGGGGTGGCTCACGAGAAGCTCACCCCCGAGGCGACGGCGGCGAACCGGGCGCCGTGTCCCTGGACCTCCTCGGCGTGGCCGTGGAGCAGCTGCGCGTGGCGCATCATCTCCTCGGGGTGGATCCGGAAGCCCTGGCCCGGGCCGCCTGCTCCGGCCCCGTCGCCCGGCGTGCCGAGCGCGGCTTCCACTCCCTTGAACGCCAGCCCGGCGAGGGCGCGTTCGACGGTCTGCTCCAGCGGGCCGACGGCCTCGTTGATCAGCGCGCCGATCAACTCCTGCTCGGCGGTCTGGATCAGGCCGTTGACGACCTTCTTGGTCGCCTCGATCAGCAGCGCCTCCGCGGCCTCGGCCGCGCCCAGGGTGGCCACGGCGGCGGCCTGGTCGGCGACGAACTCGGCTGCCATGATCCCGAGTTCGGTGATGACGGCGAGCTTCATGGCGACGATGCCGTCGGCGGCGATCTCCAGCGCGGCGGCGGTGAACTCGCACGCCTGCACCAGCTCGGACATGTGGCTGTCCGAGCGCATCCCCCAGGCGGCCACCAACTGCTCGTAGGAGTCGGCCTGGTAGTGCTCGCCCAGTTGGCGAATCGTTTCACCGGCCGCCTGATGGGTCGCGTCCACGCTACGGCCGAACTCGCGCACGTGGCCTGCGAACTCGCGGACCTTGTCCTCGTTCACCTGCGGCCAGTTGACGCCGATCAGGTTGATGACCCAGACCAGCTCACCCGGTAGTTCGATCGCCATCGCGCCCCCAGCACATCCCCCATCGCGTACGAAGCGATCGAAATACTACGGGTATGTGTCAAAGCAGGACAGCCCCGGGGACGGGACCGGCCGCGGTCCTGACGTTGCGACAGGTGCCGGACGCCGCAAGGGAGTCCGCGACCGAGGCGGCCTCGCGGGCGTCCTTCGCCAGGAACGCGCAGGTCGGCCCGGATCCGGAGACCAGTGCCCCGATCGCGCCGGCGTCCTGGCCCGCGCGCAGGGTGTCCGCCAGGGAGGGACGCAGCGACAGGGCCGCGGGCTGCAGGTCGTTGCTGAGCGCCGCGCCGAGGGCGGCGGCGTCGCCCTCGGCCAGGGCGGCCAGCAGCTTCGGATCGGCGGCGGGCGCGGGCACGCTGAACTCGTCCGCGCCGCCCGCGAGTTCGCGCAGCCGGTCGCACTCGCCGTAGACGGCGGGGGTGGACAGGCCGCCGTCGGCGACGGCGAAGACCCAGTGGAAGCTGCCGCTCGTCTCCACCCGCGTCAGCCGCTCGCCGCGCCCCTCCCCCAGGGCCACCCCGCCGTGCAGGGAGAACGGCACGTCACTGCCCAACTCCCCAGCCAGTTCGAAGAGTTCCTCGCGGCTCGCACCCAGCCCCCACAGCGCGTCGCAGGCGACCAGCGCCGCCGCGCCGTCAGCGCTGCCGCCGGCCATGCCGCCGGCGACGGGGATGTCCTTGGAGATGTGCAGGTGTGCCCTCGGCTCGACGCCGTACCGCGCGGCGAGCAGCCGGGCGGCCCGGGCGGCGAGGTTGCTGTCGTCGGTCGGCACGACGGCCGCGTCCGGGCCCTCGACGGTGATGGTCAGCGCGTCCGCGGCGGAGGCGGTGACGTGGTCGTAGAGCCCGACCGCGAAGAAGACCGTGGCCAGCCCGTGGAACCCGTCGGCGCGCCGCCCTCCCACGGCCAGCTGGACGTTGACCTTGGCCGGGACCCGGACGGTCAGGGACGAGGACACGCGGCTCTCCTCAGCGTCGTGCTGCAGTCAGCGGTTCGGGCGGTTCGGGCGGCTCGGGCGGTTCGGGCGGTTCTCGGCGATGCGGGCGAACTGATGGACCGTCAGCGCCTCGCCGCGGAGCTTGGGGTCGATCCCCGCGGCGACCAGCGCCTCCTCGGCGGCGGCCGGGCTGCCCGCCCAGGAGGCGAGCGCGGCGCGCAGCGTCTTGCGGCGCTGGGCGAAGGCGGCGTCCACGGCGGCGAAGACCTCCTCGCGGGAGGCGGTGGTCGCGATCGGCTCGGACCTGCGGATCAGCGAGACCAGTCCGGAGTCGACGTTGGGCGCCGGCCAGAAGACGTTCCGCCCGATCGCCCCGGCCCGCTTGACGTCGGCGTACCACTGGGCCTTGACCGAGGGGACGCCGTAGACCTTGTTCCCGGGCTGCGCGGCGAGCCGGTCGGCGACCTCGGACTGGACCATGACGAGCGTGCGCTCGATGGAGGGGAAGGTCTCCAGCATGTGCAGCAGGACCGGAACCGCCACGTTGTAGGGCAGGTTGGCGACCAGCGCGGTCGGCGTCGGCCCCGGCAGCTCGGTCACGGTCATGGCGTCGGCGTGCACGAGGTCGAAGTGGCCCGCCCGGTCGGGCATCCGCGCGGCCACGGTGGCCGGGAGGTGCTGCGCCAGCAGCGGGTCGATCTCGACGGCGGTGACGTGGTCGACGGCCTCCAGGAGCCCCAGCGTGAGCGAGCCCAGCCCCGGCCCCACCTCGACGACGGCGTCCTTCGGGGTGACCTCGGCTGCGCGCACGATCCGCCGGACGGTGTTGGCGTCGATGACGAAGTTCTGCCCGCGCTGCTTGGTGGGGCGGACGCCCAGGGCGCTCGCCAGCTCGCGGATGTCGGCAGGCCCGAGCAGCGGGCCGTCGGCGGATTCGGTGGTGCTCACCGCCCAAGCCTATCGGCAGCCCGACGCCCGTCCGCCAAGGCGCAGGCTCAGGCGGCGCAGCCGCCAGGAGCGCGAGGCTGTGGCCCATGTGCGGCTCCGCCGCCCGGGCGCGGCAGCCCACCCCGGCTCCACCGCCCGGGCGCGGCAGCCCACCACCGGCTCCGCCGCGTGGGCGCAACCGGCCCACCACTCGCGGAGGTTCGACCCGTTGATCGGGGACGGACCTCCCTCGGGGGTGGGCCGGTCGCGCGGTTCCCCGCGCNAGGGGGACTAACCAGCCGCGCGGGGGCCGCAGGAGGGCCAGGGGGAGGTGCCGCGGAGGTGGTAGAGGGTGCGGGCGCGGGCCGTCTGCTCGTCCGGTGGGGCGTCCTGCGGTCGCCCGTGGCCGCCCACCGCGTGCCAGGTGTGCACGTCGAACTGGTACAGCCCGCCGTAGCGCCCGCTCGGGTCCACCGCACGGGGGTTGCCGCCCGCCTCGCAGCGGGCCAGCGCCGCCCAGTTCAGCTCGCCCGTCCCGCTGCGCGTCCGCGGGGCCGGCGCGCGGTGCCGCCCTGCGGCCCGCCCGAGCTGGACCGGCTCGTAGCCCCGCTTCGGGCTCGCGTGCCGGGCCCGCCGCGCGGGCCTCGGCTCGGAACGCGACACCGCGGGCGCCTGCCGGGGCGGCAGCGGCACGTGCCGGACCTGCGCCACCGGGACCGCGAGGTCCGGCGCGTCGGCCACGAGTTCGGCGTCGGGACGTGATGAGCCGGGCAGGTCCGTGGCCCGGCCGCTCTCGGGCCGGTCGGCGAGCAGGGCCGACGGCCCGCCCACCAGCAGGGCCAGCACCAGTGCCTGCGGCAGCCTCGCGGAAGCGTTCACGCCCAGGTCAACGACCCGGGCGCGGTGACGTCACGCCAGTTCGAACGCGCGGGCGGTGTTCGCGGCGACGGCTGCCGCCAGCTGATCTTCCGTCAACTCCTTGACGGCGGCCATGGCCCGCAGCGTCACCGGGATCAGGTAGGGCGCGTTGGGCCGGCCGCGGAACGGCGCCGGGGTGAGGAAGGGCGCGTCCGTCTCCACCAGGATCCTGTCGAGCGGGGTGACCGCGAGGGCGTCCCGCAGGTGCTGGTTGGCCGGGAAGGTCACCGGTCCCGCGAAGGACAGGTAGTAGCCCGCCTCGGCGCAGACCTTGGCCATCTCGGCGTCGCCGGAGTAGCAGTGGAAGACGGTCCGCTCGGGCGCGCCCTCCTCCTCCAGGATCCGCAGTACGTCCTCGTGGGCGTCGCGGTCGTGGATGACGAGCGCCTTGCCGTGCTTCTTCGCGAGCGCGATGTGCCGCCGGAAGGACTCCTGCTGGACCTCGACGCCCTCGGGCCCGGTGCGGAAGTAGTCCAGACCGGTCTCGCCGACGCCGCGGACCTGCGGCAGCGCGGCGAGCGCGTCGATCTCGGCGAGCGCGGCGTCCAGCGCCGCGATCCCGCCCGGACCGCGGCGCTGCCCGCTCCAGCCGTCGGGGTCGCCGAGGACGATCCGCGGCGCCTCGTTGGGGTGCAGGGAGACGGTCGCGTGGACGTTCTCGTACCGCGCGGCGAGCTCGGCGGCCCACCGGGAGCCCGGAAGATCGCAGCCCACCTGCACCAGGGTGGTGACCCCGACCGACGCCGCCTTGGCGATGGCCGCGTCGACGTCGCCCTCCTGCATGTCCAGGTGGGTGTGCGAGTCGGCGACCGGAACCCGCAGCGGTTCCGGCAGCGGCGGGATGCCCTTCTTGCCCTCGGCCATGTCCACTCTCCGCGCCCCGAAAGGGACTACTTCTTGTCGTCCAGACGGGGGAAGAGGATCTCGCCCTTGGTGACGGTGACCCCGGCCGGAAGCGTGCCCCAGCGGGCGGCCTCGCCGATCCGCTGCTCGGACAGCGGCCCGAGTTCGGCCTCCGCGCCGAGGGAGTCCCAGAGCAGGCCGGACACGCGGGGCATGACCGGGTTCAGCAGGACCGCCGTCGCGCGCAGCGCCTCCGCGGCCGAGTAGAGGATCGTCGCCAGGCGGGCACGGCCCTCCTCGGACTCGTCCTTCGCGACCTTCCACGGCTCCTGCTCGGTGAGGTAGCCGTTGACCTGCTTGATGAAGTCGAAGATCGCGCCGATGCCGCCGGCGAAGTCCAGCTTCTCGCCGATCTTCTCGTCCGCCTCGGCGACGGCCCTGGCCAGGCCGTCCGCCAGCGCCGCCTCGGCGGGACCGCTCGCGGTGGCCGCGGGCAGCACGCCGTCGTAGTACTTGCCGACCATCGCGGCGACCCGGGAGGCCAGGTTGCCGAAGTCGTTGGCCAGTTCGCTGGTGTAGCGGGCGGCGAAGTCCTCCCAGGAGAAGGAGCCGTCGGTGCCGAAGGGGATCGCCCGCAGGAAGTAGTAGCGGTACGCGTCCACGCCGAAGTGCTCGGTCAGGTCCGTCGGCGCGATACCGGTCAGGTTGGACTTGCTCATCTTCTCGCCGCCGACCATCAGCCAGCCGTTGGCGACCACGCGCTTCGGCAGCGGCAGCCCGTTGGCCATCAGCATCGCGGGCCAGATGACCGCGTGGAAGCGGAGGATGTCCTTGCCCACCAGGTGCACGTCGGCCGGGAAGGTGGCGTCGAACTTCTCCTGGTCCGAGCCGTAGCCCACCGCCGTCGCGTAGTTGAGCAGCGCGTCGACCCAGACGTAGATGATGTGCTTGGGGTCCCAGGGGATCTGCACGCCCCAGTCGAAGGTGGACCGGGAGATCGACAGGTCCTGCAGGCCCTGCTCGACGAAACGGACCACCTCGTTGCGCGCGGACTCCGGCTGGATGAAGTCGGGGTTGGCCGCGTAGTGCTCCAGCAGCTTGGGCCCGTACTCGGAGAGCTTGAAGAAGTAGTTCTCCTCCTTCAGCATCTCCACCGGCTTCTTGTGGATCGGGCAGAGCTTCTGACCGGCGAACTCGCCCTCGCCGTCCAGCAGTTCACCCGGGGACTTGTACTCCTCGCAGCCGACGCAGTACGGGCCCTCGTAACCGCCCTCGTAGATCTCGCCCTTGTCGTGGAGGTCCTGGACGAACTCCTGGACGCGGTCCGTGTGGCGCTTCTCCGTGGTGCGGATGAAGTCGTCGTTGGCGATCTCGAGGTGCCGCCAGAGCGGCTTCCACGCCTCCTCGACCAGCTTGTCGCACCACTCCTGCGGCGAGACGCCGTTCGCCTCGGCGGTGCGCATGATCTTCTGACCGTGCTCGTCCGTGCCGGTGAGGTACCAGACCTGCTCACCGCGCTGGCGGTGCCAGCGCGTGAGCACGTCACCGGCGACGGTGGTGTACGCGTGGCCCAGGTGCGGGCGGTCGTTGACGTAGTAGATCGGCGTCGTCACGTAGTAACGCTTGCCGGTGTTGGGCGCGGCGGTCATGCGCCCCATGGTATCGGGACGGCGTCATGCCTCCGGCGTCGTCCGGTGGCTGAACGGCCAGGGCCAGTGGAAGTGCCGGCCGTGTGCGGTGCCGGCCTCGGCGCCGGGCGCGGCGGACTGCGCCGCGTGCCAGGCGCGGTCGACCTCGGAGACCCGTCCGGCGCGCATGATCCGGATGCGGTCCTCGCCGCAGCCGGGGCAGCTGGGCTTGGTGAGCGGGGAGGGAACGGGGACGCCATTGGCCCGGTACAGGTAGACGAGCCTGCCGCCCGCGTCCCGGACGTGCTCGATCTCGTAGGCCTGCTCCCAGCCGAAGCCGCAGTGCAGGCAAACGAAGGAGTACGCCTCGTGGGCGGTCTCCCCCACCCGCTTCTGCGGACGCGGGGAGGTGGTGGTGGCCGGGTCTCCGATGGTGTCGCTCATGGCGCTCTCCCGAAGTGCGGAGGTGAATTCCTCGACTTCAGCTATATCCCTGCGGGGGCGGCCAGGATGCCCCGCGACGGAAAGCTTGAACGGGAGTTGGTACTGGTCAGAACGGTCTTTAGCGTCACTTGGGAAGTCTTTGATGCTGGTGCACGGCGCCTCGCCCCACCCCGCCCCGCCCCTCCAGGGGCCCGGGGCTGCACTCGTGTGCGGCTCCGCCCGGAGGCGCAGCCCCCAGGGGCGCG
>NZ_JBHSQJ010000129.1:0-225 GCF_042658505.1 Streptacidiphilus monticola
CGGATGGCGGCGGACACGCGGGTGGCACGGTCGGCCGGGGCACGGTGGCGCAGCACCGACTCGGTCGCCTGCCAGGCGGAGTGCAGGGTGCGGGCGTCCAGCAGCTCACGCCGCAGCGCGGCGGCGTCGGCGGTCGCGGCGGCGAGGGCCAGGCTGGCGTGACGGTGCGTCAGCTCGGCCGCGATCAGCGACTGGCGGGTGCGCGCGTGCTCGGCGTCGGCCACC
>NZ_JBHSQJ010000129.1:264-6777 GCF_042658505.1 Streptacidiphilus monticola
CGGGCCCGGTCGCGCTCGGCGGCGCTGCGGGCCGTGAGGCTGCGGGACAGGCGGCGGGCCCGTCGCTCGGCGCTGCGGTGGTGCTCGCGGACGCTCTCGCGGGCGGCGGCGGCCTCGGCGATCCGGTGCAGGTGGTCCAGCGAGCCCGCGGTGAAGTCGCGTTCGGCGGTGAGCTCGGCGCGGCGGCCGAGCTTGTTGGCGAAGCCGTGCACCAGGTCGGCGAGGCCGTCGGTGTCGCGGGTGTCGGTGACCGCCCGGAGCAGGAGGTCGGTGAAGTCCTTGTCGCTCTTGACCGCGAACAGGCCCGCCGCCTCACCCTCGTCGGCGTTCATCTCGCGCTGGTAGCGGAAGAGTTCGGGATCCAGGCCGAGGCTGCCGAGGTGGTCGGTCCAGCGCTCGTGGCCCTCCTCCCAGGTGACCTCAAGTTCGGGGAAGGCCTTGCCCGCCTCCGTCAGCGCGTCGCGGAAGCCCTTCATGGTGCGGCGGCGGCCGCGGGCGCTCACCTTCGGGGCGTCCTGCCCGGGGGCGGGCATCAGCTCGGCGCGCTCGGCGACCGGGAGGCTGTCGAGGGAGAGCCCCGGGCCGGGCCGGAAGGAGTACCAGGCCTCTGCGAACTTCCGCGGGTCGGCGGAGATCTGACGGCCGCGCCACTCGCTGACCTTGCCGACGACGACGGTCTCGCCGGTGACCGTGTGCTGCCACTCCAGTGCCACGTGCCCGCAGTCGTCCGCGAGCAGGAACTTGCGCAGCACGCCAGAGCTGGCGCCGCCGAGCGTGTTGCGGTGGCCCGGGAGCATCACGCTGAAGATCAGCTTGAGCAGCACGGACTTGCCGCCGCCGTTCTCCAGGAACAGCACGCCGGCGGGCGCGGGACGGCGCACCGGACCGCTCTGCTCCTCGTCGAAGAAGCCCGGCTGCTGCGGCGCCGGATCGGAGACCGGTTCGCCCACGCCGCTGAGGTCGAGCACGGTGTCGGCGTACCGCGCACCGGCAGGGCCGATGGAGTACAGGCGGACCCGGTTCAGCTCGTACATGGTGCGTCAGTTCTCCGAACAGGTGAGGCAGTTGGCGGTCGGTCGGCGGACAGGGTGGTCAGGTGGCGTGGAAGGGCAGGCCGGCGTCGGCGACCAGCTCGTCCGACTCGTCGGGAGGCAGCAGGCTGGCGGTGCCGTCGCTGACCGGCACGACGCCGAGCGCGAGCAGCTCGGCCATCGCCGCGGAGCCGGCCATCTCACGCACCTGCAGCTGGTAGCGGGCGGTGGTGCGGTAGGTGCCGCCGGAGTCGTCCGAAGTCTTCTGCAGGAAGCCGGAGTCGACCAGGAAGGCGACGGCCTTGCCGACGATGCCGATGGTGGACCCGGCGAGGCGGCGGGCGTCCTTCGTCGCGCCGGTCGCACTGCGGCGGGCGTAGACCCGCCAGGCGGCCTCCAGGCCGGGGGCCTCGCTGACCGGGTCGGTGTTGTCCCCCGCGGCGTCGGCCTGCTCCTCGAGGCGGCGGCAGGCCTGGCGGACGAAGGCGTCCACGCCGTTCACGGTGATCCGGCCCAGGTAGCCGTCGTCGGCCAGGTCCTCGGGGCGGGGGAACGCCAGGGCGGCGACGGCGAGATGGGCGAGGCCGTGCAGGAAGCGGTCGGTGGACTCGGAGGCGGCGCGGCGGGAGTAGTCGCCCATCCTCACCGCGAACACGCTGTCCTCGGCGGCGGCCACGGCGATGCCGGCCCGGGGGCTGACCTCCAGCACGACGAGGCCGAGCCCGGCCGCGACGGCGTCCGCGAGCCGGGCGAAGCCCGGGTCGTCGCGGTAGCGCCGCACCGCTTCGGCGTACTCGACGTCGCGGGCGGGGAGCAGCTTCGGCTGCAGCCCGAACTGGACGAGGCGCGCCGCGTCGGCCACGTCGGCGGGGGTGACGGCGGCAGGGGCGGTCGGGCGGGCGCCGCCCTCGGGCAATTCGGGATCGAATGCGTCAGACATGGGGTGCCTCGGTTCCCTCGGACGTCGCGCCCGCCAGGGGCGCGGGGTTCTTGCTCGGGTGCGGCTCCAACGCGCGCGGGCCCGGGCCCGCCTGGCGGATCACGTGGCCTCCTGGCGGGATGCGGCCATGGTCGCCGCGTCCAGCAGGGCACTGCCCACGATCAGGTCGGCACCGCCGAACTCCGGGTCGTCCAGGCGCGCGCCGTCGTCGACCGCGAAGAGCAGCCGCTCCTCGCCCTGCCGGTAGGCCGTGCCGACCGACGGGCTGGCCGCGTGCACGGCCATCAGCGCCACCAGGTACGGGAGTTCGGGATCCTGGCGGCGCGCCTCGGCCAGCAGCCCGGAGAGGCGGCGCGGGGCGTCCACGGGGAGGTCGAGCAGCGCGGTGGCCGCCTCCAGCTGCGCCTCGCTGAACCGGCTGTCGTCCGGGGTGGACACCAGGTCGGGCTCCGGCAGCTCGGCGCCCAGGTGCTCCCGCTCGACCGGCGGGGTGAGCAGCAGGTCCACCAGGTCGGTCAGCCGGGCGGCCCCGGGGGTGCGCAGACCGACGCCGGAGGCGAACCACGCCGACGTCACCCGGCCCGCCTGCTCCAGCGGCAACGGCAGGACGGGAGCCAGCAGTTGACCGTAGAGGTCCAGCCCGGCGCGGGCGGCGGGCGCGGCGAAGGCCTGCCGGTCCTGCTCCGCGCGGAACAGCGGGCCGGCCTCAAGGAGCCGGGTCTGCAGCTGCGTGTGGCGGCGGATGCAGTCCTTGACGATGTCGACCAACTCGGCGGCGCGGCGCTTGTGTTCGGGGTCCTCGGCCTCGTCGCGGGCGCGGCGGATGTTGGTGAGGATGGCGTTCTCGTGCCGGTAGCGGTCGGCGATGTGTTCGAGCGCCTCGGCGATGAGGTCGGGGACGGTCTCCATCCAGTCCACGGCGCGGACGTTGCGCCGGGTGGCCTCCAGCGCGCGGCGCAGCGTCTCCGAGTACTGCACCGTGCGGTACCGCGCCTGCTCGGCCGCGAGCTGGGCGTCGGCGAGGCGGCCGCGCCGGATCAGCACCTCCAGCTTGACCTCGGCGGCGATCTGAGCGGACGTCACATCCGTGTCCAGCGCGCCGACCAGGACGTTGACGGCCTCGTCGGTGGTCCGGAGGTACACCCCGCCGTCGGGACCGGGAACCTCCTCGATCAGCTTGAAGTCGTACTCGCGGCGGACGTAGCTGCCGTCGGCGCCGAAGGTGCCGTAGGTGGACCGGAAGCCCCGGTCCACGCTGCCGACGTTGATGATCGATTCGAGCACCCACTTGGCCACGCGCTCGTGCTCGGTCCACGGCCGGTCCGGCGCCTGGGCGGCGACCCTGGGCAGCAGGCGGGCCAGCACGTGGTCCCGGTCGGCGCCCGCGTCGAAGTCCATGTGCAGGGTGACCAGGTCGATCGCGGCGAGGGCGACCTCGGCCATGCCGTAGACCGCGTACTCCCCGGCGAGGTTGGCCTTGCGGCTGTCCAGGTCGTGGAGCGGCGCGGTGCAGGCGAGCGCGCGGAGGCGGCGCGCAAGCCCCTCGTCCGCGGCGGGGCCCGGCGCCGGTCGGCTCTCGGTGCTGGTCGTCACGGGGGCATAGCCTACGACGTGGCGGTGACAATGCCCGACATGGGCAAGTTGCCCCATTCCCCCCTGACCGGCCTGCCCTTCCGCCGGGCGGCCGGTTGCAACGCCTTTCAGGGGCGCGAGGAACTGCGCGGGCAACGCACCACCCGGGGAGGTTCGAGCCCATCTGTGGGCCGGACCTCCCCGGGTGGTGGGCCGCTCGCGCAGTTCCTCGCGCCCCCTGGCGGCTGCGCCGCCTGAAGGCGCGGCCGCGCCGCAGCGTGAAGGCGCCCCTGCGGGGCGGGGGCTGGCGCCCCGGGCCCCGCAGGGGCGAAGGGAGACGGGGCGTCAGCCCAGTTCCGCGGAGAGGAAGCCCGCGCCGTTGTAGGAGCCCCAGCCGGTGACCTTGTCGTAGCCGGTGCCGGCGCTGTACGCGCCGTTGCTGCCGCTCTTCACGTCGTGGAAGGCCGTGGAGTACGCCGACGACTGCGCCAGGTTGTAGATGGTCGAGTTGGCGTAGCCGAACGTCGACGCGCCGACCGCGTTGGCCTCGCTGTCGTAGATCGCCGCGAACGCGGCCCAGTTGGGTGCCGCCGCGCTGGTGCCGCCGAACTCGTACCAGGCGCCCTGGGTGTAGATCGCCCAGCCGCTGCTCGGGTTGGCGTCCGCCGCGACGTCCGGGACGGCGCGGTAGCTGCCGCTGTTCACCGAGGACTGGTAGCTGGGGGTGGCGAAGTAGGAGGACACACCGCCGCCACCGCTGGACCAGGCGGTCTCCTTGCTCCAGGCGCCCGACGAGGTCAGCGTCAGCGTCGTGCCGCCGGTGCCGGTGACGTAGGGGTCGGAGGCGGGGAAGTCCACCGAGGTGCCGCCGTTGCCCGCGTCGTCGGAGCCGCTGTCGCCGGAGGCCGCGAAGACGGACTGGCCCTGGGCCGCCGCCTCCTGGAAGTCGGTGTTGAGGGCGGACCGGTTGGAGGCGGTCTCACCGGCCTCGTAGATGCCCCAGCTGATGGAGACCACCGGCACGTCGTCGCTGACCAGGGCCGCGTAGACGGCGACCTCGCCGGCGTCGCTGTTCGGGGCCTCGTAGACCTTGACGGCCGCCTTGGGGGCGAGCGCCTGGACGACCTCGATGTCCAGCTCGACCTCGTCCTCGCCGGACAGGTCGGTGGTGCCGCCGCCCGCGCTGCGCACCGTCGGGGTGGACGGCGAGAGGGAGAAGTAGTTGTCGTAGGTGGTGATGTTCGACTGCTTGAAGGCGGAGAACTCCAACAGGCCCACCGTCACGCCCGAGCCGTTGTACCCCGAGCTGATCGCCGAGGTCACGTTGTAGGCGGAGCGCGCCTTCGTCGGGGTCAGGCCGGTGACCGCGTGGCTGACGGCCTGCGGCTGGGCCTTGCCGACGGAGTTGTGGTGGTAGGTGGCGTAGTTGTTCAGGCCCGCGATGTCCGCGACCGCGGCGGCGACGCCCGCCGGGAGCACCGGCTCCGCGGTGTTGGCGAAGAAGCGGTGGGCGCCCTGGCGGAAGGTGGCCAGCTTGGTGCCGAAGGCCCGCTGGACCTGCTTGGCGGTGCCGGTGGCCTCGACGGTCAGACCGTTGGCCGAGACCTTGCCGACCTTGAGGCCCTGGCTCCTGAGGTAGCCGGTGACCTTGCCGACCGTGGCCGCAGAGGCGCCGAAGCGCTGCCGGAACTGGGCCACCGTCAGGTAGTGCTTGTACTGCGGCGACTTGGGGTCGGCGACCGCCTTGACGAAGGCGTCCAGGCCGGCCTGGTCCCGCACCTTGAGGCTGAGGGTGACGGGGATCGCGGTGCTGTCCGCGACCGTGCCGGTCTGCGTGGCGTGGGCGACCTGCGGCAGCAGGTCGCCGTGGACGGCCTGCGGCGCGACGGCCGCGTGGGCCGGCGCCACCGCGAGGGCGAGGATGGGCAGCGGGGCGGCCAGCATGCCGAGGGCGGAGCGAAGGGTGACCTTCACGGGTGTCCTCCAGGGACGGGGTCGGGTGGCAACTGCCGTGCGGGACAAGGCCGGTGGCCATGGTCTGGTTGGCAGGTGCACGCCTGAACGGGACTGCCACCACGCTAGGAAGTGGCAGCCCTCCCCATAAGCGGGTTAACCCTTGCTGTCCGTGTGAACGACTCGTGTCCCCCGCCGTCGGCGGCCTGATCCAGCGTTTCCGCCCATCGCGCGAGGGCCGTCCGCGAGCGCACCCCGAGTTTGCGGTAGACCCGGGAGAGCGTGCCCTCCACGGTCTTCACGCTGACGAAGAGGATCGCGGCGACCTCGCGGTTGGTCGCGCCGGACGCGGCCAGCCTCGCCACCCGGGACTCACTGGGCGTCAACTCCACCGCCTCCCCGGTCCGTTCGCCCGGGTCGAGGCGGCGCTGCTCGGCCTGGACCCGGGCCAGCAACGGCAGCGCGCCGCGTTCGCGCGCCAGCAGCTCCGCCTCGGCGAGCAGCGTCCGGGCCGCCGTCCGGTGCCGGTTGCGGCGTTCCACGGCGCCCCGGGCCAGCAGGGTGCGGGCCAGGTCGAGCGGCAGTCCCAGCTCCCGGAGGGACTCGGCGGCCCCCGACAGCAGGGCGGTGACCCGGTCAGCCGGGCCGCTCTCGGCGGCGAGCAGCAGTGCCCTCGCCCGGTCGAGCGCGGCGCGGGCGCTGCGCCCCCACTCCGCGGGCCAGTCGGCGCAGGCGGCCTGCGCCTCCCGGAGCCCGGCGGCCGCCGCGCCGAGGTCGCCGAGCTGGAGCTCGGCCTCGGCCAGGTCGGCGAGGCGGCGCACCTGGTCGGGGTCGGCCAGCTCCATGGAGGCGCTCAACTCGCGTGCCTGCTGCAGCGCTTCCACCGCCTGGGCCGCTCCGGCGGCGGTTCCCGTGAGCAGTTCGGCGTCGCCGAGGACGCCGAGGGCCCGGATCCGGAACAGCAGGTCGCCGTCGGTGGCCGAGCCCGCGGCCGCCTCGGCGGCCAGGCCCGCGGCC
>NZ_JBHSQJ010000129.1:6805-7465 GCF_042658505.1 Streptacidiphilus monticola
CGGGATCACCGCCGACGGCCTCGGCCAGCGCTTCCGCGTAGGCGGCGAGCGGCGAGGCGGTGCCGGCGTCCACGAGCAGGCGGGCGCAGCGGGCGGCGGCCTCCCGGGCGCGCATGGCGTCCCCGGCCCGCGCGTGCACCCGGGTGAGGGCGACCAGCGTGGCCATCCGGTCCTCGATCCCGCCCCCGCCGCCCGCCCGGCTGAGCAGCCGGGCGGTCAGCGCCTCGGCCTCGGCGAGGCGGTCGCCGTCGAGTTCGGCCAGGGCCTGACGGCGCAACAGGGAGGCGCTGGGCTGACGGGGCGTCAACTGTACGGCCAGCTCCAGTGCGGACGCGGCCAGGCGAGGGTGGCCGCGCAGGCCGTGCAGGGTGCCCAGCAGGCCGAGCGCGGCGACACGGGTGGCCCGGTCGTGCGCCGCGGCTGCGAGCGCGGCGGCACGGCGGGCCTCCAGCGCGGCGCTGCCGGTACGCCCGCCGAGCAGCTCGCGGACGGCGGACCAGAACCGCAGCGGGCCCAGCAGCGCCGGGTCGGTCCCGGCATCGGCGAGGCCGTCCTCGATGAGGTGGCCCGCACTGCCGAGCGCCTGACCGACCGTGTCCAGCAGCACCAGCCGGGCGCGCACCCGGCGCGCCGGGTCGTCGCTCTCGTGCAGCACGGCGC
>NZ_JBHSQJ010000130.1:0-1703 GCF_042658505.1 Streptacidiphilus monticola
CCCGCGCCGGCCCCGGCTGCCCCGGCTCCTGCCCCCGCTGCTCCGGCCGCGCCCGTCGCCCCGGCCCCCGCGCCGGTCGCCGCCCCGGCCCCGGCTGCCGCCGCTCCGTCCGACGCCTACGTCACCCCGCTGGTGCGCAAGCTCGCCAACGAGAACGGCATCGACCTCAACGAGGTCCAGGGTTCCGGCGTCGGCGGCCGCATCCCCAAGCAGGACGTCCTGGCCGCCGCCGAGGCCAAGCGCGCCGCGCTCGCCACCCCGGCCGCGACCGGCGCCACCGCCGCGCCGAAGGCCCCCACGACGATCGCGGAGGCCTCCCCGCTGCGCGGTCAGACCGTCAAGATGACCCGGATGCGCAAGGTCATCGCCGACAACATGGTCAAGGCCCTGCACACCGCGGCGCAGCTGACCACCGTCGTCGAGGTCGACGTCACCAACATCATGCGGCTGCGCGCCCAGGCGAAGAACTCCTTCCAGGCTCGTGAGGGCGTCAAGCTCTCGCCGATGCCGTTCTTCGTCAAGGCCGCCGCCGAGGCCCTCAAGGCCCACCCGGTGGTGAACGCGTCGATCAACGACGACGAGGGCACCATCACCTACCACGCGGTCGAGAACATCGGCATCGCGGTGGACACCGAGCGCGGCCTGATGGTCCCGGTCATCCACGGCGCGGGCGACCTCAACATCGCCGGCATCGCCAAGAAGACCGCCGACCTGGCCGCCCGCACCCGCGACAGCAAGGTCACCCCGGACGAGCTGTCCGGCGGCACCTTCACGGTGACCAACACCGGCTCGCGCGGCGCGCTCTTCGACACCCCGATCTTCACCCCGCCGCAGGTGGCCATCCTGGGCATCGGCGCCACGGTGAAGCGCCCGGTCGTCATCGAGTCGCCGGAGCTCGGCACCACGATCGCGGTCCGCGACATGGTCTACCTGGCCCTGTCCTACGACCACCGCATCGTGGACGGCGCCGACGCCGCCCGCTTCCTGGGCACGCTCAAGGCCCGCCTCGAGGAGGGCGCGTTCGAGGGCGACCTCGGCCTCTGACGCTCCGTCAGCACGGCGCGCACGGTGCCCCGGTCCCGCACGGGACCGGGGCACCGGCGTGTTTGAAGTGCGCGCCACTCCGGCGCGGGCGATGCTGGGTGACGTGATGGACGAGACGGACTTCTGGGAGCTGATCGACGAGGCACGGGACGAGGCCGAGGGCGATCCGGTGGAGCAGGCCGAGCTGGTGGTCGAGGCGCTGCTCGGACGGACCCCGGACGAGGTGCTGGACTTCGCCCGCCTCTTCGAGTCGCGCTGGCTGCGCGCCTGGCGGCAGGAACTCTGGGGCGCCGCCGACCTGCTGATGGGCGGGCTCGGCGAGGACGCCTTCGACCGCTTCTGCTGCTGGCTCATCGCCCAGGGGCGGGACGTCCTGGAGGGGGCCATCGCCGATCCGGACACACTCGGCGACCTGCTGCCCGATTTCGACGAGGACGAGGACGGCGACGCGGAGGAGCTGGGCGACGCCGCCGACCGCGCCTACGAGCAGCTGACCGGCACCCACCTGCCGACCCTCGGCCTGCCCGAGCGCCCCAACTACCCGCAGGGCGCGGCCTTCGACTTCGACGACGCGGATCTGATGCGCAAGCACTACCCGCGGCTGTGGGAGCGGTTCGGGACCTAGATGATCGATTCCAAGGGTCAGTGGTCGTAGGCGG